>NZ_CBFFRK010000121.1:0-13604 GCF_965644245.1 Erwinia sp. V71 | reverse complement strand
CAAGAGCGGGCATCGTGAAAAGTCTATGTCAAAGAAAGAGTTATGTTCTCATAATTGACGATTAAATCGCACCTTCCCTAAGTAGCCATCTCGATGTACATCACCAGTGTATACATAAACATCATGTGTAGACATATCATTTCTCTTAAAATTCCCTGTAATTTAAGAACGCACCTATCTGGCGCAGGTTGCGTGATATGAATACAAAATCGGCAAAATCTTGTGGATCTTTACAAAAAAGTCTCTTCCAATCTCTACTCGCCAGTAATGCGCTGCTTCTTTTCCCGCTCATACTTACCATGGTCTTCACCACACTCAGCAGAACAGAACGCTGTATCAGTGACTGCCGGCTCATCCTTACACCATATGCACTTGCCATCAGGGCTCGTTAAGCGCGGTTTGCGTGCTGACAATGAAGCTGAGATATGTGCTTCTTCGCGTTCCTGAGCTAAATCTACTTCATCCATTATCTATACCTTAAGGGTTATTTTGAGCATCATTAGTTAGCCTAAGTCTTTCCACTATGGCTCATATTTGTGTTGCTGGTGGAGGATAAAAGATGAAATACCGACTGCCGATAGTAACGCAAACCGCAACACAGTATTTTAATCTACTGTTATATATGGTAAAAAAACCGATGTGTTTAACATGTCGCAGTTGATACATTTTTTGGTGATCAGCAGTGCCATAACCTTCTCAATCAATAACGGAAAAATTGCGCGGCTATTATACGCCGCCAGTCTCATCAGACCAGCTTTTTCACCAGCGCTTCGCTGTGGCGGATATGGCTGGATGCGCGCTCCGGATCGTTCTGCACCAGCGCCATAAACAGCAGGTCAGTCAGCGCCAGCTGGGCGGTGGTTGACGAGATAGCCGCACTGCGTGTGCTCTGCTCTTCCGCGACGGTGTACAGGCAGTGACTGGCGCACTGTTGCAGAGTATTCGGTGTAAAGCCGGTAAATGCCAGTACCCCTGCCCCTGCACGACGGGCTTCCTGCGCGGCGAGATTGATTTCACGCCGTTCGCCGGTGTAGGAAACCGCCAGTAACAGGTCACCTTCGCCCATCGCCTGCACGCTGGCCAGCAGCGCGTGCATATCCTGCTCGGCGACGGCACTGATACCTATCTTCATCAGCTTCCAGGAGAAGTCTTTCGCCACCAGTCCGGAAGCGCCAATGCCGACAAGGATAATGCGGCGCGCGGATTTTAGCAGGCGCAGCGTCTCCAGCAGTTTCTCTTCGCTGTTAATATCCAGCGTGGCGCGGATGGCGGATTGCTTCTCGGTAAACAGCTTCTCGCCAACCACTTTGAGCGGGTCGTCGCTTAAAATCTGGTTGTGCACGGTAATTGCATCTTTATCGGTGAGAGATTCGCTGAGCGCCAGCTTCAGCGCCGGAAAACCTTTATAGCCCAGCTTCTGCGCGAACTTCACCACGCTGGACTGGCTGACACCAGACTCTTCAGCCAGTTTTTGTGAGCTGAGGTGGCGTGCGCGATCCGGCTGCGACAGCAAGTAATCCGCCAGTCGACGCTCATTTAACGCCAGCCTGGGATAAAGCTGGCGAATGCGTAGCAGAGAACTCATTCTGTTTTCCTCTTGTTGATGCAACACCCTGTTATTAATAACGTAGTTTATCGTGCCCGGTAATGCGATCCATGACTAAAACGGGTAAAAATGCACGGTTGTACAAAATGTAACCAGTGTGGCGGCGCAGGGTATGTCACAGTTATGACTACACTTGTTAGTATACCCGCCATCATCCGGCTTGCCGATTTACGGCAATGCCTGTGATTCAGGGGTAATAATCAGAGCAGAGCGGTATCCGCAGGAGTGATCGTTGACTAAGGGTTCAGAAAAGCGCGTGGTGTTTTTCGATTTGGATGGCACGCTGCATCAGCAGGATATGTTTGGTACGTTTATGCGTTATTTGTTGTGGCGGCAACCGCTTAACCTGTTGCTGGTGACGCCATTGTTGCCGGTAGTTGGCCTGGGGCTGCTGATTAAAGGGCGTGCCGCGCGCTGGCCGATGAGCCTGCTGCTGTGGGCGATCACCTTTGGTCACAGTGAAGCCCGTCTGCGCCAGCGTGAAGAGGCATTTGCCCTGTGGTTCCGTCAGCGGGTCACCGCTTTCCCGGTGGTGCAGCAGCGTCTGACCGAGTATCTGAGCAGCAACGATGCTGATGTCTGGCTGATTACCGGTTCGCCACAGTCACTGGTCGAGCAGGTGTACTATGATTCCGCTTTTCTGCCGCGGGTGCAGCTGATCGCCAGTCAGATGGTGCGTGGCTGCGGCGGACGTGTGCTGGCTATGCGTTGTCTGGGGCATGAAAAGGTGGCGCAGCTGGAAGATCAACTGGGCACGCCGTTGCAGCTCTACAGTGGCTACAGTGACAGCAAGCAGGATAACCCGCTGCTGTTCTTCTGCCAGCATCGCTGGCGCGTCACGCCGACCGGGCAGCTGCAGCAGCTGGAATAACCCGGCGGCAGGGTAAAGGTTTGCTTAGTCTCCATATTGTTTTATGTATAATGCTGCGCTTTTCCCCACTGGAGACTCAGGTGAGCCACAACAACGATGAATACTGGATGCGTCAGGCCTTAACCCTCGCGCAGCGTGCCTGGGATGAGGGGGAAGTGCCAGTGGGCGCGGTGCTGGTGCTGGGCGACCGGGTGATTGGCGAAGGCTGGAACCGGCCGATTGGCCACCATGATCCGACGGCGCATGCCGAAATTATGGCTCTGCGCCAGGGCGGAAAAGTGCTGGAAAACTACCGTCTGATTGACGCGACCCTGTATGTCACGCTGGAGCCGTGCACGATGTGCGCCGGGGCGATGGTACATAGCCGTATCGGACGCCTGGTGTTTGGGGCGCGTGATGAGAAAACCGGGGCGGCAGGCTCGCTGCTGGATGTGCTTGGCCATCCGGGGATGAATCACCGTATTGCCATCAGTGAAGGGGTGCTGGCGACGGAGTGTGCCGCCATGCTGAGTGAGTTTTTCCGCCAGCGCCGCGTGCAGAAAAAGGCAGAACGCAAAGCCGCACAACCCTGACTCCCTCGCTCAGCGATGTCCCGCCGCCAGCTTATCTCTGCGGCGGGAAGCTGACACCATCACCGCTTAGTTCATCGCGATTTCCGGCGCGACAGCCGGATAACCTTTGCCCAGTTCCGCTTCCAGCGCCGACTGCTGCGCGATGCGTTTCTCTTTCTCCTGCAGATAGCCCACCAGACTTAACTGGTACTTACGGATATTTTCCACATAAGAGTAAGCTTCATGCCCGCGCGCGTAGCCGTAAGTGGTCTGGTTGTAATAGCGTTTCTGGCTCAGCATCGGCAGGCGAATTTTCACATCGGCCCAGCTGTCCGGATTGCCTTTCTGCTTCTCTGTCAGCTTGCGCGCATCCAGCATATGGGCGTACCCCATATTGTATGCCGCCAGCGCAAACCAGATACGCTCATCTTCCAGCACCGTGGCAGGCACTTTTTCCATCATGCGCTGTAAATATTCGCTGCCACCGCGAATGCTCTGTTCCGGGTCAAGCCGGTCATCAACATCCAGACTGTCGGCAGTGTTGCGCGTCAGCATCATCAGACCGCGAACGCCCGTCGGTGAGGTGGCCTGTGGATTCCAGTGCGACTCCTGATATGAGATTGCCGCCAGCAGACGCCAGTCGATAGCGCTGGCATAGTGCTCAAACAGTGGCTGAATGTCCGGCAGGGTTTCGTCGATGGCGCGCAGGAAGGTGCGGGTATCCACGTAGTCAAAGGTGCCGACATGGCCGAGATACTTCTCCTCCAGTCGCGCCATGCTGCCTTCTTCACTCATCTGACTAAAGAAATCGAGCATCGCAGCGTTGAGGCTGTCATCTTCCTCACGCGGAATATACCAGGTAACCGGTTCTTCCTCGGTAATATCGAAGGCGACCGCCAGCTGCGGATAGATGCGCTGCAGCAGGCCAATGGTCACTGAGTCACCAACGGTGTACTCCAGTTTGCCATCCGCCACCGCTTCCAGCAGCGCTTTTGGCGCCTGGTCGGTCGAGATCGCCCAGTCGAGATCCGGATACTGATTCTGCTTCGCATTACGCAGCGTCGACAAATAAGCCGAACCGGAGGCCACTGTCAGGCGGCCCTGCAAATTACCGAGGCTCTTCGGCCGGGCTTTGCCGATGCGGTAAACCAGCTGCTGTGACACAGAGTAGTACGTCGGGCCGGTGCGGAAGCGTGCCAGTCGTTCACTGTTATAAATCAGCCCGGCGGCAAGGATATCCGCCTTGTCGTCATCGAGATCATCAAACAGGTCGCTGAGGTTTGGGCGCACGGTCACTTCCAGTTTGACACCCAGATAATCGGCGAAGCGCTTCGCCAGCTCGTAGTCCATACCGGCTGGTGCGTCATTGATGGTGTAGTACGTGAGCGGGGAGTTTATGGTGCTGATACGTAACACGCCCCGCGATTTTATCTGTGCGATGCGATCTTCCGATCCCCCGTACCAGGGGATCGAGGGCCACAGTGCCAGCGCGAGCAGCACTGTGATCAGCCCGATCAGCAGATAATTAATTTTTAGGCGTTTCAAATAGTTATCTCTCGGTTGCCCGCAGGCTTCTGTCTCTTTCGGCAGTATTAGTTTTGGTAGATATCCCAGAGCGAGGGGCATTTTGCTCAACAAAGCGTCGCGCCGCAACTTATTCAGCAGTTTTTGTGCAACTTTCAGCCAATTCCGGTGTGCAATAACTCTTCCAGAAATTATGCGCAAACGGTTTCGTTGGCAGGCAGGATTCTCTATAATAGCGCCCGTTTTCCCCTGTTGCGCCCAAAGAAGCGTCCTCCGGCGCTTCGAAGACGAGAGATCTTTAATGATGGAAATTCTGCGTGGTTCGCCCGCTCTGTCGGCATTTCGTGTTAACAAACTGCTGACCCGCTTTCAGGACGCTCACCTGCCAGTGAGTGATATTTACGCCGAGTACGTCCATTTTGCTGATGTCAGCGCGCCGCTAAACGCTGACGAAAAAGCCCGCCTTCAGCGCCTGCTGAAATACGGCCCCTCTCTCGCTGAGCATGCACCGCAAGGTCGTCTGCTGCTGGTTACGCCCCGTCCGGGCACCATTTCTCCGTGGTCTTCTAAAGCGACCGATATCGCGCATAACTGCGATTTACCACAGGTACTGCGCCTGGAGCGCGGTCTGGCGTTTTACGTGCAGGCGCCGCAGCTGAGCGATGCACAGTGGACGCAGCTGGCAGCCCTGCTGCATGACCGTATGATGGAGACGGTGTTCAGTGAACTGGAGCAGGTGCAGCAGCTGTTTGCTCATCACCAGCCGCAGCCGCTGAGCAGCGTTGATGTGCTGGGTGCAGGACGCAGCGCGCTGGAGCAGGCTAACCAGAAACTGGGCCTGGCGCTGGCGGAAGATGAAATTGATTACCTGCTGGCGGCGTTTGAAAAACTGGGGCGCAACCCGAACGACATCGAGCTGTATATGTTTGCCCAGGCAAACTCTGAGCACTGTCGCCATAAGATTTTCAACGCCGACTGGATTATTGATGGTCAGCAACAGCCGAAGTCGCTGTTCAAAATGATCAAAAACACCTTCGAACAGACGCCGGACCATGTGCTCTCTGCTTACAAAGATAACGCCGCGGTCATGGAAGGTTCGACTATTGGCCGTTTCTTTGCCGATGCGGAAAAAGGTGTGTACGACTACCACCAGGAAGACGCGCATATTCTGATGAAGGTGGAAACCCATAACCACCCAACGGCGATTTCACCATGGCCGGGTGCGGCGACCGGTTCTGGCGGTGAAATCCGTGACGAAGGTGCGACCGGACGTGGCGCGAAGCCGAAAGCGGGTCTGGTGGGCTTCTCGGTTTCTAACCTGCGTATTCCTGGCTTTGAACAGCCGTGGGAAGAGGATTTCGGTAAACCAGAGCGTATCGTTACTGCGCTGGATATCATGACCGAAGGCCCGCTGGGCGGCGCGGCGTTCAACAACGAATTCGGCCGTCCGGCGCTGAATGGCTACTTCCGTACTTATGAAGAGCGCGTGAACAGCCACAATGGCGTTGAACTGCGCGGCTACCACAAGCCGATTATGCTGGCGGGCGGTATCGGTAACATTCGCGCAGACCATGTGCAGAAAGGCGAAATCACCGTTGGCGCCAAACTGATTGTGCTGGGTGGCCCGGCGATGAATATCGGTCTGGGCGGTGGTGCGGCTTCTTCAATGGCGTCCGGCCAGTCTGATGCCGATCTTGATTTCGCTTCAGTACAGCGCGATAACCCGGAAATGGAACGCCGTTGCCAGGAAGTGATTGACCGCTGCTGGCAACTGGGTGAAGACAACCCGATTCTGTTTATCCATGACGTTGGCGCTGGTGGCCTGTCTAACGCCATGCCGGAGCTGGTCAGCGATGGCGGCCGTGGCGGTCGTTTTAACCTGCGCGATATCCTCAGCGATGAGCCAGGCATGAGTCCGCTGGAAGTGTGGTGTAACGAATCGCAGGAACGCTATGTTCTGGCAGTAGCACCAGAGAAACTGGCGCTGTTCGACACCCTGTGCCAGCGTGAGCGTGCACCGTATGCGGTGATTGGCGAAGCGACCGAAGAGCAGCATCTGACGCTGTCTGACAGTCATTTCGACAATAAACCTATTGATATGCCACTCGACGTGCTGCTGGGCAAAACGCCGAAAATGACGCGCGATGTCGCCAGCCTGCAGGCGCAGGGCGAAGCGCTGGTGCGCGATGAGATTACCGTTGCTGATGCGGTACAGCGTGTACTGCATCTGCCGACTGTGGCGGAAAAAACCTTCCTCGTTACCATTGGTGACCGCAGCGTGACCGGTATGGTGGCGCGCGATCAGATGGTGGGACCATGGCAGATCCCGGTCGCTAACTGTGCGGTGACCACCGCCAGCCTCGACAGCTACCACGGTGAAGCGATGGCGCTGGGCGAACGTGCACCAGTGGCGCTGCTGGATTTCGCCGCTTCCGGTCGTCTGGCGGTCGGCGAAGCGCTGACCAACATCGCAGCAACACAAATTGGTTCACTGAAACGCATTAAACTCTCCGCTAACTGGATGGCGGCGGCAGGTCACCCTGGTGAAGACGCCGGTCTGTACGCGGCGGTGAAAGCAGTGGGCGAAGAGCTGTGTCCGGCGCTGGGTATCACCATTCCGGTGGGTAAAGACTCCATGTCGATGAAAACCCGCTGGCAGCAGGGCAGTGAACAACGCGAAATGACGTCGCCGCTGTCACTGGTGATTACGGCGTTTGCCCGTGTGGAAGATGTGCGCCGCACCGTGACGCCACAATTGCAGGCGCAGCAGGACAATGCGCTGCTGCTGATTGACCTCGGTAACGGCCACAATGCGCTGGGCGCGACGGCGCTGTCGCAGGTTTATCGCCAGCTGGGCGACAAGCCGGCTGACGTACGCGATGCACAGCAGCTGGCGGGCTTCTTTAACGCCATTCAGACGCTGGTTGCGGATGACAAACTGCTGGCGTACCACGACCGTTCCGACGGTGGTCTGCTGGTGACGCTGGCGGAAATGGCCTTTACCGGTCACTGTGGTGTGGACGTGGATATCGCCGCGCTGGGCAGCGATCATCTGGCTGCTCTGTTTAACGAAGAGCTGGGTGCGGTGATCCAGGTTGCGGCACAGGATCGTGCTCAGGTTGAGCAGGTGCTGGCGGCGAACGGTCTGGCGGGTTGCGTACACTACCTCGGCCAGGCACAGAGTGGCGATCGCTTTGTGATCCGCGCCGGTGACAGCGCAGTATACAGCGAAAGCCGTACCACGCTGCGTACCTGGTGGGCAGAGACCACCTGGCAGATGCAGCGCCTGCGTGATAACCCGCAGTGCGCCGATCAGGAACACGAAGCGAAGAAAAATGACAACGATCCGGGTCTGAACGTTAAGCTGACCTTCAAACCGGAAGACGATGTCGCGGCGTCATTTATTGCCACTGGTGCATGGCCGAAAGTGGCGGTTCTGCGTGAGCAGGGCGTGAACTCCCACGTTGAGATGGCCGCGGCCTGGCATCGTGCCGGCTTTGACGCCGTTGATGTGCATATGAGTGACCTGCTGGCTGGCCGTCGTGGTCTGGAAGATGTCCAGGCGCTGGTCGCCTGCGGTGGCTTCTCCTACGGTGACGTGCTGGGCGCGGGTGAAGGCTGGGCGAAATCCATTCTGTTCAACAGCCGCGTGCGTGATGAGTTCGAAACCTTCTTCCACCGTCCACAGACGCTGGCGCTGGGAGTGTGCAACGGTTGCCAGATGATGTCCAACCTGCGCGAACTGATCCCGGGCAGCGAAAACTGGCCGCGCTTTGTGCGTAACCAGTCTGAGCGTTTTGAAGCACGCTTTAGCCTGGTGGAAGTGGCTGCCAGCCCGTCACTGCTGTTTGATGGCATGGTGGGTTCACGGATGCCAATCGCGGTTTCTCACGGCGAAGGTTTTGTTGAAGTGCGTGATGATGCGCATCTGGCAGGGCTGGAGTCGCAGGGACTGGTGGCGATGCGTTTCGTTGACAACTTTGGCAATGTGACGCAGCAGTACCCGGCGAACCCGAACGGTTCACCGAATGGTATTACGGCGGTCTCTAACGAAAGCGGTCGCGTGACCATTATGATGCCGCACCCGGAGCGTGTCTTCCGTACTGTCAGCAACTCCTGGCATCCGGCCGAGTGGGGCGAGGACAGCCCGTGGATGCGTCTGTTCCGTAACGCGCGTAAGCAGCTGGGGTAAGATAGCCGATTCCCTCCCCCATTGCATGGGGGAGGGGACTCTTCAGTGATTCTCTTCAGGCAGCGTTCCTGCTGTCGTAAATCTGCGACAACGCTGTGCCTTGAGTGTCTCCAAAAGGAGACATTTAACTTATTGATTTTTATCACACCCTGCGAAAAGTCTTACCCCGGTTTCCATTTGGCGACACTTTTTCAAACCAGACGGTAAAAATAGTGACGCCACTGATGCCATGCATTTTTTATTTTCTCTTGTGAAAACATGCAGTTGATATTTCCTCTTCAACAATGGCATACAACTTGCTATACTCTGTGCAGTGGCTCATTCACCCTGTTATGACAGCCCTGCGCAAGCGGACAAGCGCTTCATAAAACTTCGAATGACGCACAATACGGTGCCTGCCGTCCACCCCATCGATAACAGTTCACTTTGTGACTTTATCAAGCATCGGACGCAACGTTGAGTTAGGCACCACCTATTCAGTGACGATGACGCAGTATCATCGTGACATCACGGCAGGCTCATTGAGCCTGCCGTTTTTCTTTCCGCACACCGTACTTTCTTCCCGCGCCACACTCGGCTAGCATCATCAACAGATTGAATACAGGGAATAACGTTGTGAAAAAATGGCGTCTCTTTCCGCGTTCGTTGCGGCAACTGGTCTTAATGGCGTTTCTGCTGGTGCTGTTGCCGCTGCTGGTGCTGGCCTGGCAGGCATGGGAAAGCCTGTCGGCGCTGAGCGATCGCGCGGCGGACACGAACCGCACCACACTGACTGATGTCCGGCGCAGCGAAGCGATGGCGCGGACTGCGCTGGAACTGGAACGCAGCTACCGTCAGTATTGCGTGCTGGATGACCCGATGCTGGCTCGTCTGTATCAGACACAGCATGCCCGCTACTCACAAATGCTTGATGCCCACGCACCTGCGCTGCCGGATGTGCGCTACTACCGCAGCCTGCGCCAGTTTCTGACTGAGCTTGCCCAGATCCACTGCCAGAATGGCAGTCCGCTGAAAGCCGGGGCAGAAAACCTCGAAAGCTTTGCCAATGCGAATGCACAAATGGTGCAGGCCACGCGTGAGGTGGTGTTTTCTCGCGGCCTGCAGCTGCAGCGTGAAATCGCCGAGCGCGGTCAGTATTTTGGCTGGCAGGCGCTGATTCTGTTCCTTGTCAGCCTTGCGCTGGTGCTGCTGTTTACCCGCATGATTATCGGCCCGGTAAAGGGCGTGGAGCAGATGATTAACCGCCTTGGTGAAGGACGGCCGCTCGGCAGCAGCGCGCTGTTTAAAGGTCCACGCGAAATCCGGGCGCTGGCGCAGCGCATCATCTGGCTCAGTGAACGCCTGGCGTGGCTGGAATCGCAGCGCCATGAATTTTTACGCCATATCTCCCATGAGCTGAAAACGCCGCTGGCCAGTATGCGTGAAGGGACTGAATTACTGGCCGATCAGGTGGTGGGACCGCTGACGGCTGATCAGCAGGAAGTGGTCAGTATTCTCGACCACAGCAGCCGCCATCTGCAGAAACTGATTGAACAGCTGCTTGATTACAACCGCAAACTGGCGGATATCCCAACAGAGCTGGAAGCGGTCGCCCTCGACCAGATTGTTGAGCTGGTGGTGTCGTCCCATAGCCTGGCGGCGCGCGCGCGGCTGATACATACCGACATCGATCTGCAGGTGACAAGTTGCCGCGCCGAGCCCACACTATTGATGCGTGTGATCGACAATCTCTACTCGAACGCGGTGCACTACGGTGGCGAATCCGGTAACATCTGGCTGCGCAGTTATGCCCATGGAGAGCGTATTTTTATTGAAGTGGCGAACACCGGCACGCCGATCCCGGCCGAAGAACAGGCAATGATATTTGAGCCTTTCTTCCAGGGAAGTTTACAACGCAAAGGTGCGGTAAAAGGCAGTGGTCTGGGACTGAGTATTGCGAAAGATTGTATACGGCGAATGCAGGGTGAGCTTCACCTGGTGGCGGCAGACGATGCCGATGTCTGCTTCCGTATTGAACTGAATTTAAACGCCGGGAAAGAATAAGCCAATGAAACGTCCTTTTCTCTCCGCCTTATCTGGCAGGATTGCGGTCACCCTGTTACCGCTGTTGCTGGCTGCCTGCAGTCACTCTGTGCACCAGGCGTCTGCGGGCAGCAGGCAAAACGCACTGATGCTGGAGCCGGAACTTAAAATCATCAACTACCCGGCGGTAAGCTGCGAACAAATCTGGCAACTGGAAGACGACAGCAGCCTGACCAGTCCCCTGTATTGGCTGCGTGCCATGGATTGCGCTACGCGCCTGTCTGCGGCTGAAGCCCGTGCAGAGGCGCGTCAGTGGCCCGCTGAAAACTGGCAGAACACCCTCAAACAGGGCATTTTGCTCAACAATGGCAATGTGACGCCTGTCGAGCGCCGTCAGTATATGACGCGTATCGACGGTTTTGTGTTTGATTATCCGGCACCTGTTCGCCCGTTGCTGCAGCTGTGGCGCGATAACCAGATGGCAGAACTGCAGCTATCACAGGAACGTACGCGCTATGCCCAGCTGCAGGAGAGCAGCGACAATCAGCTGGATGCGCTGCGTGAACGTCAGCGTCTGCTGACGCGCGAACTGGCCGATACCCGGCGTAAACTGGAAAATCTGACCGATATCGAACGCCAGCTTTCCTCGCGTAAATCACCGGATGTTTCCGATAACGGCCAGCACGGTAACAGTAAAACACCCGCTGCCGCAGAGGGATCACCAGACACCACAGAGGACGCCAATCCATGATGCAGGCCAAATCAGCCCGTTTACTGCTGGTGGATGACGATCCCAGCCTGCTGAAGCTGCTGGGGATGCGTCTGAGCAGTGAAGGTTTTCAGGTCAGCACCGCTGAAAGCGGCCCGGAAGCGCTGCGCCAGCTGGCAAAAGAGAAAGTGGAACTGGTGATCAGCGACCTGCGTATGGATGAGATGGACGGACTGGCGCTGTTCAGTGAAATCCAGAAACTGCATCCTGGGATGCCGGTCATCATTCTGACCGCGCATGGTTCCATTCCCGAAGCGGTAGCCGCGACGCAGCAGGGCGTGTTCAGCTTTCTGACCAAACCGGTGGACCGTGACGCGTTATACAAAGCGATTGCCGAAGCGCTGGCGCACAGCGCACCTGCCACGGACGACAGCTGGCGTGACAGCATTGTGACGCGTAGCCCGCTGATGCTGCGACTGCTGGAGCAGGCACGCATGGTGGCGCAGTCGGATGTCAGCGTACTGATCAACGGGCAGAGCGGCACCGGCAAAGAAGTGCTGGCGCAGGCGATTCATGCTGCCAGCCCACGCGCCGGGAAGGCATTTATTGCCATTAACTGCGGCGCATTGCCGGAGCAGCTGCTGGAATCAGAGCTGTTTGGTCACGCCAAAGGGGCGTTTACCGGTGCTGTCAGCGCGCGCGAAGGGTTGTTCCAGGCGGCGCAGGGCGGCACGCTGTTTCTCGATGAAATCGGCGATATGCCGCAGGCGCTGCAGGTCAAACTGCTGCGCGTATTGCAGGAGCGCAAAGTGCGCCCGCTGGGCAGTAACCGTGACCTGGATATTGATGTGCGCATTATCTCCGCGACGCATCGTGACCTGCCGAAAGCGATGGAGAAGAAAGAGTTCCGCGAAGATCTGTTCTACCGGCTGAATGTGGTGAATCTGCGTATTCCGGCGTTGCACGAACGGGCGGAAGATATTCCGTTACTGGCGAACCATCTGCTGCGCCAGGCGGCCGATCGCCATAAACCGCAGGTGCGCAGTTTCTCCACGGATGCGATGAAACGCCTGATGGCCGCCAGCTGGCCGGGCAATGTGCGTCAGCTGGTGAATGTGATTGAACAGTGCGTGGCGCTGACGTCATCGCCCGTGATTAACGATGCGCTGGTGGAGCAGGCGCTGGAAGGGGAAAATACCGCGCTGCCGACCTTTGTCGAAGCCCGTAATCAGTTTGAAATTAACTACTTGCGTAAACTGCTGCAGATGACGAAAGGCAATGTGACCAACGCCGCACGTCTGGCGGGGCGCAACCGCACAGAATTTTATAAATTACTGTCGCGTCATGAACTGGATGCCACCGATTTTAAAGAGTAGTTTTTATTGCCGTTTTCCCCGGCAATTATGATAGTTTAGCCAGCGAGTTGAGACAGGCCGCACTTCGCTATCTGTCCAGAGCACGTATACTGAATATTACCCGTCCGGGCGCGGAGGGGGAGAAAAAGGGTCTGTCATGAAAAAGATTGATGCGATTATCAAGCCGTTCAAACTCGATGACGTGCGTGAAGCACTGGCCGAAGTCGGCATTACCGGGATGACGGTAACGGAAGTAAAAGGCTTTGGCCGTCAGAAGGGCCACACCGAGCTGTATCGCGGCGCGGAGTATATGGTCGACTTTCTGCCAAAAGTCAAAATCGAGATTGTTGTCGAGGACAGCATTGTCGATACCTGCGTGGAAACCATTATGAAGACCGCGCATACCGGCAAAATTGGCGACGGTAAAATCTTTGTCTTCGATGTTTCCCGCGTGGTGCGTATCCGTACCGGCGAAGAAGACGAAGAAGCGATTTAACGCGACGCGCGTCTGTTCCCGCATCGGGAACACGGATCTTGCTGTCTGTGTTCCCTGATCACACCTTGTCTGTCAGACTGATTAGTCCCCCCGTCTTTCCCGCTCTGCATTACACCGTTGTGCCTGGCGCGATCATGAAAAAAATCACCGCTGATGATGAAGAATTATCCGGCATAAAACAGTTGCAAAAAGTGGAACAAACGTAAGCGTCTCATACATACCGTATATTGACTTAAAATAGCAATATGCAGCAACTCAGAACCGTACGGACTTACTAT
>NZ_CBFFRK010000120.1:0-13640 GCF_965644245.1 Erwinia sp. V71 | reverse complement strand
CCCGGCTGATCGAAGAGATGCGAAACTGTGATCGAACTTCGATGCCAATCCGTGATCGTTCAGAGCGGAATACGCACCTCTGGCACTGGCCGATTATTGTCTACAGCAAGATGTTCTTTAATTTCAGCGCAGGCACCCGCGAACTGGTGATTGTCGCGCTGACCTTCGGGCTGGCGGTGGCTTCGCGCTATCTGATTGAAATTCCCTTCCGCTACAAACTGTCGGCGCTGCGCTCAGGCGGCATTGTCACTGCCTCGGCGGCAGCGCTGGTCATACTGGGCTGCAGTACGTTCTATGTCAGCCATTACCAAAATCATTCTGGTCATTTCTCTGATGATGCACTGACACTGGCGAAATTCTCGCAATATCATGGTACTGATGAATACTATTATCAGTTCCGCACCGGCAGCTGCTTTATTGACGGCAACGATGCAAGCAAGGGGACTTATCAGCGCGAGCAGTGCCTGAAAACGTCAACCACCGGCAGAAATTACTTACTGATTGGGGACAGCCATGGTGCTCATCTGTGGCGCTCGCTGAGCACGGCGGCAGGTGAACAGGTGAATCTGATTCAGGCGACGGCTGCGGGCTGTAAACCGGTTATCGGTCAGACGTTCAGCAATAAATGTACTGAACTGATGAACTACATCTACACCGAGTGGCTACCGCACCATAAGCTGGATGGTGTGATCATCTCCGCACGCTGGCTGCCACAAGATATGGCACTGTTACAGACAACACTGACCAGGCTGAAGTCCGTTGCCAGTAATATTGTGGTCATGGGGCCAACGATAGAGTACAGCGAGGCGTTGCCTGACTTGCTGGCTTATCAGCATGACGGACGCACCGATCTGGTGGCGCACTCCGTCGATCAGCAAATTAAAGGGATGGACCAGCGTCTGCAACGCCTCGTCAGTCAGCAGCAGGTACGCTATATCTCGGTGTATAACATCGTCTGCCCACAGGATCGCTGCCATGCGCTGGCATCGAATGGTGAACCGAGCGCCTTCGATTATGGTCACTTTACCCTGAGTGGTGCTGATGATGTGGCGCGTCAGGCCATCGTACAGATGCACCGGGATATATTTATGTAACACTCGTGCGGCGGGTTTGACGGTATTGCGCCTTTTTATTCGGCGATATTTGGCGCATAATCGCGCCCCTGATATTCCCACCCGCTAGCGAGAAAGTGATGCAGTACCCGATTAATGAGATGTTCCAGACGTTGCAGGGCGAAGGTTTTTACACCGGCGTCCCGGCAATTTTTATCCGTTTGCAGGGATGCCCGGTTGGCTGCAGCTGGTGCGACACCAAGCATACCTGGGATAAGCTGGCCAGTCGGGAAACATCACTGGGCGATATTCTGGTGAAAACCGTCGAGAGCGATGCCTGGGGCAATGCTGATGCAGCGGCGCTGATCGCGACTATCCGCCAGCAGGGCTGGACCGCGCGCCATGTGGTAATTACCGGCGGTGAACCGAGCATCTATGATTTAACGCCGCTCACCACCGCGCTGGAAACGGCGGGTTTCAGCTGCCAGATTGAAACCAGCGGCACGCATGAGGTGCACTGCTCCGAGCGCAGCTGGGTGACGGTTTCGCCGAAAGTGAATATGCGTGGTGGTTATGATGTGCTGGCGCAGGTGCTGAAACGTGCGGATGAGATTAAGCATCCGGTCGCGCGTCAGCGTGATATTGACGCACTCGATGCCTTACTGGCGACGCTGGATGCTGATCCGGCGCGGATTATCGCGTTGCAGCCGATTAGTCAGAAAGACGATGCCACAAAGCTGTGTATTGAAACCTGCATCGCGCGCAACTGGCGTCTGTCGATGCAGACGCATAAATACCTGAATATTGCCTGACTTCGCTCTCTTCCCAGACCGGGAGAAACCGCTATTTCAGTACCGAGCCTTCCCCCGCCACGCGGGGGAAGGCTCCAGGCCAGCTTAGCCTTTATACACGCAACCCGCGGTACAGGTTTCTTTCACCATCACTGCACTAAGTTCCGGCAGTGTCGGTTTCAGCTGATCCCAGATCCATGCCGCCAGCACTTCGCTGGTCGGGTTTTCCAGGCCAGGAATATCATTCAGATAATAGTGGTCGAGGCGATCATAAATCGGTTTAAACGCCGCTTTCAGGTCGGCAAAATCCATTACCCAGCCGGTATACGCATCCACTTCGCCGGTGATTTCAATGCGCACCAGAAACGAATGGCCGTGCAGACGACCACATTTATGGCCCTCCGGCACATGCGGCAGGTGGTGCGCGGCTTCAAACTGGAAATCTTTAAATAGCGTGGTTGCCATGGTTATACAGTCTCAGTCTCATCAAAAAACCGACGAAGTCTAACGGAAAACCGTTTTTTCCGCACTCATTTAGCGTTTTTATCGATAAGATGCGGGTGAAAGCTTTAGCAGTCGATATTAACATTATGATTATAAACATATTTATTAATCGATTTTGGCGATAAGCCTTACCCGTAAAACCACTTAGTTATTTTGGTTATTTATTATTTCTAACCCTTATTTAAGGGTTATTATGCCTCCCGGTAACCTACCCTCACTTATTCCGTCCCGGACCACTGACACTGGAATTTTCAACGCGATGACGACTCAGCCTCCCCAGAATTCTCTGCTGCCGCTCAACCCCGAGCAGCTTGCCCGTTTACAGGCGGCGACAGGTGACTTTTCCACCACCCAGCTTGCCTGGTTGTCTGGCTATTTTTGGGGCATGGTCAATCAGGCACCAGGCGCAGTGGTCGCCAGTGCACCTGCTGCGGTGGAGATTCCGGCGGTCACCATTTTGTCCGCTTCGCAAACCGGCAATGCCCGTCGTCTGGCGGAACAGCTGCGCGATGACCTGCTGGCGGCGAAACTGAACGTCAATCTGGTCAATGCCGGTGACTATAAGTTTAAGCAAATCGCGCAGGAAAAACTGCTGGTGGTGGTCACATCCACCCAGGGTGAAGGCGAGGCGCCAGAAGAGGCGGTGGCGCTGCATAAATTCCTGATGTCGAAGAAAGCGCCGAAGCTGAACGATACCGCCTTTGCGGTGTTTGGCCTCGGCGATACCTCTTATGAATTCTTCTGCCAGGCGGGCAAAGATTTTGACGGCAAGCTGGCGGAACTGGGTGGTACACGTTTGCTGGATCGCGTCGATGCCGATGTCGAGTACGCCGCTGCCGCGGCGGGCTGGCGTCAGCAACTGGTCGAGATCCTGAAAGCTCGTGTGCCCGCTGAATCCTCAGCTGTGGCGGCCGTAACCGCAACGGGCAGCGTGAATGAGATTCACAGCAGCCCGTACAGCAAAGAAGCGCCATTAACTGCCTCACTGGCGGTAAACCAGAAAATCACCGGTCGCGATTCAGATAAAGACGTGCGCCATATCGAAATCGATCTCGGCGACTCCGGTCTGCGCTACCAGCCTGGCGATGCGCTGGGCGTATGGTATGAAAACGATCCGGCGCTGGTACAGGAACTGACAGAGCTGTTGTGGCTGAAAGGTGATGAGCCGGTTGAGGTTAACGGCACGACGCTGCCACTGGCGGAAGCGCTGCAGAAACATTTCGAACTGACGGTGAATACACCGCAGATCGTTGAGCAGTTTGCGCATTTGTCGCGTAACGAGGCGCTGCTGGCAATGGTGGGCGATAAAGCTCAGTTGCAACACTATGCGCAGAGCACGCCGATTGTGGATATGGCGCGTAATGCCCCAACGGAGCTGAACCCGGAACAGCTGATCGGCCTGCTGCGCCCGCTGACGCCGCGTCTTTACTCGATCGCCTCATCGCAGGCCGAGAGTGAAACCGAGGTGCATATCACCGTCGGCGCAGTGCGTTATGAGATTGATGGCCGTGTGCGCGGTGGTGGTGCCTCCACCTGGCTGGCGGATCGTCTGGAAGAGGATGGCGATATCCGCGTGTTTATCGAGCATAACGATAACTTCCGCCTGCCAGCCAACCCGGAAACGCCGGTGATTATGATTGGACCTGGCACCGGTATCGCACCATTCCGCGCCTTTATGCAGCAGCGTGATAACGAAGGTGCGGGCGGCAAAAACTGGCTGTTCTTTGGCAATCCGCACTTTACCGACGATTTCCTTTATCAGGTTGAGTGGCAGCGCTATGTGAAAGATGGCCTGCTGACCAATATTGATTTAGCCTGGTCACGTGACCAGAAACAAAAAATATACGTACAAGACAAAATCCGCGCGAAAGGTGCGGAAGTGTGGAGCTGGATTAAAGAAGGCGCACACCTTTACGTCTGCGGCGACGCCAACCGAATGGCGAAGGATGTTGAGCAGGCATTACTGGAAGTGGTAGCCGAGCACGGTGGCATGGACACCGAGACGGCTGACGAATTTTTAAGTGAGCTGCGCATTGAGCGCCGTTATCAGCGAGATGTGTACTAATGAGCGAAAAACACCCTGGACCGCTGGTCGTTGAAGGTAAGCTGGTCGACGCCGAGCGGCTGAAAAAGCAGAGCAACTATCTGCGTGGCACCATTACCGAGGATCTCAGCAATGGTCTCACCGGTGGTTTTACCGGTGATAACTTCCTGCTGATCCGTTTCCACGGCATGTACCAGCAGGATGACCGTGATATCCGCGCCGAACGTGCAGAACAGAAGCTGGAGCCGCGTCATGCGATGATGCTGCGCTGCCGTCTGCCGGGCGGGATTATTACGCCGCAACAGTGGCTGGCGATTGATAAGTTCGCCACGGATAACACCATTTATGGCAGTGTGCGTCTGACCAACCGTCAGACGTTCCAGTTTCACGGCATTCTGAAAGGCAATGTGAAACCGGCGCACCAGATGTTGCACGAAGTCGGACTGGACGCGCTGGCGACCGCCAACGACGTTAACCGTAACGTGCTGTGCTCGTCGAACCCGGTGGAGTCGGAACTGCATCAGGAAGCGTACGAGTGGGCGAAGAAGCTTTCTGAACATCTGCTGCCGCAGACGCGTGCTTATGCCGAGATCTGGCTGGATCAGGAGAAGGTTGCGACCACGGATAAAGAGCCAATCCTTGGCGAAACCTATCTGCCACGTAAGTTTAAAACCACCGTGGTGGTGCCGCCGCATAACGATGTCGATCTGCACGCTAACGATCTGAACTTTATCGCCATTGCCGAGAAGGGCAAGCTGGTGGGCTTTAATCTGCTGGTGGGCGGTGGCTTATCTATCGACCACGGTAATAAAGCCACGTATGCGCGTACTGCCAGTGAGTTTGGTTATCTGCCGGTAGAGAAGATCCTCGACGTGGCGGAAGCGGTGGTGACGACGCAGCGCGACTGGGGTAACCGTACTGACCGTAAGAACGCCAAGACCAAATACACGCTGGAGCGTGTGGGCGTGGAGACCTTTAAGCAGGAAGTGGAGCGTCGCGCCGGGATCACGTTTGAGCCGATTCGTCCGTATGAGTTTACCACCCGTGGCGATCGCTTTGGCTGGGTGAAAGGCATCGATAATAAGTGGCACCTGACGCTGTTCGTGGAGAATGGTCGTCTGCTGGATTATCCGGACCGTCCACTGAAATCGGGTGTGGCTGAGATCGCTAAGATCCATCAGGGCGATTTCCGTCTGACCGCTAACCAGAATCTGATTGTTGCCGGGGTTCCGGAGGATCAGAAAGCGGTGATCGAGCAGCTGGCGCGTTCCCACGGTTTGATGGAGAACGTGACGGCGCAGCGCGAGAATTCGATGGCCTGTGTGGCTTTCCCAACCTGTCCGCTGGCGATGGCGGAAGCGGAGCGTTTCCTGCCGGAGTTTGTGACCCGCGTGGAAGGGATCATGAATCAGCATGGTGTCGGTGAAGAGCACATAGTGTTACGCGTTACCGGTTGTCCGAACGGCTGCGGTCGTGCCATGCTGGCGGAAATTGGGCTGGTGGGCAAAGCGCCGGGGCGCTACAACCTGCATATTGGTGGCAACCGTATCGGCACGCGTATTCCGCGTATGTTCCGCGAGAATATTAATGAAGAAGAGATTCTGGCGAGCATCGATGAACTGGTCGGCCGCTGGGCGAAGGAGCGTGAAGCTGACGAAGGTTTCGGCGATTTCACCATTCGTGCAGGCATTGTTAAACCGGTGCTCGATCCGGCGCGTGATTTCTGGGAATAACGGAGGCAATGATGTCTGCATTCGATCTGGCTGCGCTGAATGACATGCCGAAAGTCGAGCGTGTGATGGCGCTGGCACAGGTGAATAATCAGCTGGATAGGTTGCCGGCGCAGGATCGCATTAGCTGGGCGCTGGAGAATCTGCCGGGTGAGTTTGTGCTCTCTTCCAGTTTTGGTATTCAGGCGGCGTTGCTGTTGCATATGGTGACGCGCCAGAAGCCGGATATTCCGGTGGTTCTGACCGATACTGGCTATCTGTTTCCGGAAACATATCAGTTTATCGACGCGCTGACTGAGCAGCTGGATTTGAATCTGCAGGTGTTCCGTGCCGGGCAGTCGGCGGCGTGGCAGGAAGCGCGTTATGGCAAGCTGTGGGAGCAGGGCGTGGAAGGCATCGAGAAGTACAACCAGATTAACAAGGTTGAGCCGATGAACCGCGCGTTGCAGACGCTTGGCGCCAGCACCTGGTTTGCCGGGTTACGGCGCGATCAGTCCGGCAGCCGGGCGCATTTGCCAGTGCTGGCGATTAAGCGCGGTATTTTTAAGTTTCTGCCAATTATCGACTGGGATAACCGTCAGGTGTATCAGTATCTGCAGCAGAACGGTCTTAGTTACCATCCGTTGTGGGATCAGGGCTATCTCTCGGTGGGAGATACCCATACCACGCGCAAATGGGAACCGGGCATAGCGGAAGAAGAGACGCGCTTCTTTGGTCTGAAGCGTGAATGCGGGTTGCATGAGTAATACTGTGCTGCATCTGCATCTGCATCAGTGATATTGATTGGTGTTGTCTTTGATCCGGTGACCACGCCGGGAACACGTGCCGATCGGAAAGTCGCTGTTCGTCATCCCTGACCGCTCGGCCTACGCCATCCCTGGCGTGGGACGCTTTCCTCTTCGGCCCGTGTTCCCTGCGCTTTGATTTTGGGAGTCGTCTGTTTAACCCCCAGTCAGTAATTGCTGAGTGCTATTGATACGCCATCCCTGGCGTGGGACGCTTTCCTCTCCGGCCCGTGTTCCCTGCGCGTTGGCTTTTTAGTCGCCTGTTTAAACCCCAGCATCATTTTCAGCGTCTCTTTTAAGCCGCCGGTTTAAATCCCTACCAGTGAATTCAGTGCTTCGTTTGCACGTGTGACGTTGACTTTGGTGATCTCATAGTTGGCGACCGCAACAAACGGATCTTCCATTACGATCTGGTTCAGCGTTTCGCGATCCATCTCTCTTGCCACAATCACGCCGCCGGTGCGTGGATCTTTACGTCCCGCAAACAGAAAGTCACCGCTGGCGAAGTAGCGATCCAGCCAGGCAATATGCCCTTCGAGCAGGGCTTCGACGTCTTCAATCGGGTTCGTGTAGGTCAGGGACACGATATACATTACGACTCCTTTTGGGGCTGTGGATTAGCCAGTTCGTTCAGTAATGGCAGCAGGATTTTGACGCTGTCACGGCTGCGCAGCGCAATGCGTCCGGGCAGCCAGCGGTCAAGGTAACTGAGGTTATCACGCTCGGTCTGATGGCGGCTAATCCCCTGCGGGAAATGGGAGGAGGTGCGGCGCTGCTGCGCGCCATCTTTTTTCCCCAGCGTCCAGTTGGTGGCGCGGACATCCAGCAGCGGGAAACCGGCGGCATCAAAGGCGTTGTCGGCCTGATAGTCGTTTTTCGCCAGCTGATGGCTGCTGGCGCCAATGCCGTGACGTCGCGCCAGTGCCAGCGCGCGGTCGCGCGTCTGGCGTGCGACCGCTGCAGGGGTATGACGACCACTGCTGAAGTAGAGTGTATCCCCGGTCAGCAGGCTGTCGAGGTTAATCACCAGCAGGGTATTTTTCTTCTCGGCTTCCGACATGCGCGCCAGGTAGTCGGCGCTGCCGCGCTGGCCAATCTCTTCACCGCTCAGGGCAACAAAGCGCACGCCGTAGTGCAGGGGCGTCTGGCTCAGACGCTGTGCCAGCTCGAGCATCACCCCCAGTCCGGCGGCGTTGTCATCGACGCCCTGCAGGCGCAGGCCGCCGAGATTATGTGCCACCTCGCTGTCACTGCGCGGGCTCCAGGTATCGAGGTGTGCCACCACCAGTATCTGTTGTGGTGCGCTGCCTTCGCGTGCAGCAATCACCGAGGTGCCGGTGACGTTTTTCCATGCCGTGTGGCCATCCTGGTAGTGATACTGGTAACGGGTATGAAAATCGCGTTTATTGCTCTGGTAACCCATGTTGCTGAACTGCTGTTGCAGGTAGTCAGCGGTGAGCAGTTCCGCCGGGCTGCCGACCATACGGCCAGGAAACCAGGTGGCGATATTACGCAGCTGCTGTTCGGCCTGTTTTCCGACAGCCACATCCGCCGCGCTCACCGGTAAAGCGATACCGCTACTGAGTAGCGCGGCCAGCGCTGTCAGGCGGAGGGGGGAAAACATTTCAGTGTCCTTAGGCGTCATCCAGTGGCGCACCAGAGAAAAAATTTTGCTGTGCTAGTATGAAACTGTGACCGCCTTCAGACAATTTCATTCTCTCTGAAAGCCCCGAATAATCATCTGTTAAGCACATTTTGTGCGTAGCTTAGTTGTTGTGTTATTCCATTCGGTAACTACTCATTCCAATTAGTAATTTATCTGCCCGAACCCGGAGACGTATAGTCGCCTTAACTTTCTGTTATTGCATAGTAAGGCCGACGTGGACTATCTCCCGATATTTGCCGATCTTAAGTCGAAGCCGGTCCTCGTGGTAGGCGGTGGTGATGTGGCGGCGCGCAAAATTGAATTGCTGCGCCGTGCTGGCGCGCGCGTGCAGATTGTCGCGCGTGAACTCTGCGAAGAGCTGCAGGCGCTGGCGGATATTGCTGCCGTTGAATGGCTGGCGAGCGAATTTGTCGAAACACAGCTCGACAGTGTGTTTCTGGTGATTGCCGCCACTGATGACAGTGCGCTTAATGGGCTGGTGTATGAGGCGGCAAACCGCCGTCATCTGCTGGCGAATGTCGTGGATGACCAGCCGAAGTGCTCCTTTATTTTCCCTTCTATCGTTGATCGCTCACCGCTGGTGGTAGCGATCTCTTCCAGCGGCACCGCGCCGGTACTGGCGCGTTTGTTGCGTGAAAAGCTGGAGGCGTTGCTGCCTGCTAACCTTGGTCAGATGGCGCAAATCGCCGGTGAGTGGCGTCACAAGGTGAAGCAACGTTTCAATAAAATGTCTGATCGTCGCCGTTTCTGGGAGCGGGCGTTTAATGGCCTGTTCGCCAGCCAGGTGGCTGCCGGTAATGTGCTGGGCGCACGACAGACGCTGGATGATCAACTGGTGCACCCGGAAAAAGTGCAGGGTGAAATTGTGCTGGTCGGTGCCGGGCCGGGCGACAGCGGTCTGCTGACGTTACGCGGTTTGCAGGTGATGCAACTGGCAGACGTGGTGCTGTATGACCATCTGGTCAGTGAAGAGATTCTCGATTTAGTCCGGCGTGATGCAGACCGCATCTGCGTCGGTAAACGCGCGGGCGCGCACTCGGTGCCGCAGGAAGAGACCAACCGCCTGCTGGTCGAGCTGGCGCAGCAGGGTAAGCGTGTGGTGCGCTTAAAAGGCGGCGATCCGTTTATCTTTGGCCGCGGCGGAGAAGAGCTGCAGGCGGCGCAGGCGGCCGGAATCCCGTTCCAGGTGGTGCCGGGGATTACTGCAGCGGCGGGGGCAACGGCGTATGCCGGTATTCCGCTGACCCACCGCGACTATTCGCAGAGCGTGATGTTTATTACCGGCCATTGCCGCACCGGCGGTGAGGGTGTGGACTGGCCTGCGCTGGCGCGTGAGCGGCAGACGCTGGCGATTTATATGGGCACGGTGAAAGCAGCGGAAATCAGTCAGCAACTGATTGCCCATGGCCGTGACGCCAGCACCCCGGTGGCGGTGATTGGCTGTGGTACTCGTCAGGAGCAGCAGGTGCTGACCGGTACACTGCAACAACTCGAAGAACTGGCGCAACGCGCGCCAACGCCAGCGCTGTTAGTGATTGGCGAAGTCGTCAATCTGCATGCGCAGTTGGCCTGGTTTCAACATTCAGCGCAACAGGCCGGACGCGAATCCGCCGTTGTGAATTTGGCTTGAGGAAAGATCATGGATCAAAAACGACTTACTCATCTGCGTCAGCTGGAGGCGGAGAGTATCCATATCATCCGCGAAGTGGCGGCGGAGTTCTCCAATCCGGTGATGATGTACTCCATCGGTAAAGACTCTTCGGTGATGCTGCATCTGGCGCGCAAAGCCTTCTATCCGGGAACCCTGCCGTTCCCGCTGCTGCATGTTGATACCGGCTGGAAATTCCGTGAGATGTACGAATTCCGCGATCGCACGGTAAAAAACATCGGCGCTGAGCTGCTGGTGCACCGTAACCCGGAAGGGGTGGCGATGGGCATTAACCCGTTTGTCCACGGCAGCGCCAAGCACACTGACATTATGAAAACCGAAGGGCTGAAGCAGGCGCTGAACAAGTATGGTTTTGACGCCGCCTTTGGTGGTGCGCGTCGTGATGAAGAGAAATCCCGCGCCAAAGAGCGTATCTACTCCTTCCGCGACCGTTTCCATCGCTGGGACCCAAAAAATCAGCGTCCGGAACTGTGGCACAACTACAACGGCCAGATTAACAAGGGCGAAAGCATTCGTGTCTTCCCGCTGTCGAACTGGACCGAGCTGGATATCTGGCAATATATCTTCCTGGAAAATATCGAGATTGTTCCGCTGTATCTGGCAGCACCGCGTCCGGTGCTGGAGCGCGACGGCATGCTGATGATGATCGATGATGATCGCATTAACCTGCAACCTGGTGAAGTGATTGAGCAGCGCATGGTGCGTTTCCGTACCCTCGGCTGCTGGCCGCTGACGGGCGCGGTAGAGTCGGAAGCACAGACACTGCCGGAGATTATCGAAGAGATGCTGGTATCGACCACCAGTGAACGTCAGGGACGCGTAATTGACCGCGACCAGGCCGGCTCGATGGAGCTGAAGAAACGCCAGGGTTATTTCTAAGGAGCCGCCAGATGAACAATATCATTGCACAACAAATTGCCGATCAGGGCGGCGTTGAAGCCTGGCTGCACGCACAGCAGCATAAAAGCCTGCTGCGTTTTCTCACCTGCGGCAGCGTGGACGACGGTAAAAGTACGCTGATTGGCCGTCTGCTGCACGACACCCGCCAGATCTATGAAGATCAGCTCTCTTCGCTGCATAACGACAGCAAACGTCATGGTACGCAGGGCGAGAAACTCGATCTGGCGCTGCTGGTGGATGGCCTGCAGGCCGAGCGCGAGCAGGGCATCACCATTGATGTCGCCTATCGCTACTTCTCGACCGAGAAGCGTAAATTCATTATCGCCGACACCCCGGGCCATGAGCAGTACACGCGTAATATGGCGACCGGCGCATCTACCTGTGACCTGGCGATCCTGCTGATCGATGCGCGTAAAGGCGTGCTGGATCAGACCCGCCGTCACAGCTTTATCTCCACGCTGCTGGGGATTAAGCATCTGGTGGTGGCGATCAACAAAATGGATCTGGTGGAGTACAAACAGGACATCTTCGAGCAGATCAAACAGGATTACCTCGATTTCGCAAAACAGCTGCCGGAGCATCTGGATATCCGCTTTGTGCCACTGTCGGCGCTGGAAGGTGAGAACGTAGCGTCGCCGAGCGCCAGCATGAACTGGTACAGCGGCCCAACGCTGCTGGACGTGCTGGAAACGGTGGAAGTACAGCGTACCGTGGATCAACAGCCGATGCGTTTCCCGGTGCAGTATGTCAATCGCCCCAACCTCGATTTCCGCGGTTATGCCGGTACGCTGGCGTCCGGTACGGTACAGGTGGGACAACGGGTGAAAGTGCTGCCTTCCGGCGTGGAATTCAGCATTGCGCGTATCGTCACCTTTGATGGCGATCTGCAGCAGGCGGGCGCAGGCGAAGCGCTGACGCTGGTACTGAAAGATGAAATTGATATCAGCCGTGGCGATCTGCTGGTGGATGCCAGCGCCGATCTGACTGCGGTGCAGGGTGCCTCCGTGGATGTGGTGTGGATGGCGGAGCAGCCGCTGTCGCCAGGCCAGAGCTACGATGTGAAAATCGCCGGTAAGAAAACCCGCGCACGCATTGAGAAAATCCAGTATCAGGTGGAGATTAACAGCCTGACGCACAATGCGGCGGAAAGCCTGCCGCTGAACGGTATCGGCCTGGTAGACGTCACTTTTGACGAGCCAATGGTACTGGATGCCTATCAGCAGAATCCGGTTACGGGCGGGATGATCTTTATTGATCGTCTCAGCAATGTCACGGTGGGCGCGGGCATGATCCGCGAACCGCAGGCAGAGGCGGTGGCAAACCGTGGTGAATTCAGCGCCTTTGAGCTGGAACTGAATGCACTGATCCGTCGTCACTTCCCGCACTGGGGTGCACGCGATCTGCTGGGTGGCAAATAATGGCGACACACGATGAAAATGTGGTGTGGCATGCGCACGCGGTAACGCGTGCGCAGCGCGAAAGCCAGCATGGTCATCAGGGCGTGGTGCTGTGGTTTACCGGGCTGTCCGGCTCGGGTAAATCCACGGTGGCAGGTGCGCTGGAGCAGGCGCTGCATCAGCTTGGGGTCAGCACCTATCTGCTTGATGGCGACAATGTGCGCCACGGTCTGTGCCGTGACCTGGGCTTTAGCGATGATGACCGTAAAGAGAATATTCGTCGTGTTGGCGAAGTGGCAAAACTGATGGTCGATGCCGGGCTGGTGGTGCTGACTGCGTTTATCTCGCCGCACCGCGCGGAACGCCAGATGGTGCGCGATTTGCTGGGCGACGGACAGTTTATTGAGGTGTTTGTCGATACGCCGCTGGCGATCTGCGAAGCGCGCGATCCGAAAGGGTTGTACAAGAAAGCCCGCGCAGGCGAACTGCGTAATTTCACTGGTATTGATGCGGTATATGAAGCGCCGGAGCAGGCGGAAATTCACCTTGATGGCGAACAATTGGTAACAAAATTGACGGCGCAATTGTTAGACCTGCTGCGCGGTCGCGATATCATCAGATCCTGAGATAGCAGAGTAAACCGCCATCAGAGCGGGCCGACAACGCGTCAACAGGATACTTATGCAGAACGTTACCCCTATGCTTGCCCGTAAAGATGAACGTGACCAGGAAGAGACATCCTGGTCATTCCCCGGTGGTGTGATTGGCTTTGTTTGCTACTGGTTTGCGCTGGCGATCCCGTTCCTGCTGTACGGCTCTAACACGCTGTTCTTCTTCCTCTACACCTGGCCTTTTTTCCTCGCGCTGCTGCCGGTGGCGGTGGTGATTGGCATTGTCTTCAGCCTGCTGCTGCGCGGGCGCATGATCTGGACATTTCTCGCGACGGCGTTTGTGGTGGTGTGCCTGTTCTGGCTGCTGTTTTCGTTTCTCAGCGGCTGGTAATGATTCTCCCTCCCCCATGGAATGGGTGTACGGTCCGGGGACACAGTGAACACTTGTTCGGGGACATGGTAGACACTTACAACTAAGGCATAAGAACCCG
>NZ_CBFFRK010000119.1:0-13651 GCF_965644245.1 Erwinia sp. V71 | reverse complement strand
TTTTTTGCGGGAGGAATAGCTGGCAAGAGCGGGCATCGTGAAAAGTCTATGTCAAAGAAAGAGTTATGTTCTCATAACTGACGATTAAATCGCACCTTCCTTAATACAGGGGTCACTGAAGCAGCAACGATCTTCATCCCATCATACGTTGATACGTACTGCTCTGCCGTCGCCTTATCAACCCCGAGCTGCGCCATTGCATAGTTCACCATCGCATCTTTCACCTGCTGCTGATTCTGCGCATCAACGCTGGTGATATTCAGCAGGTTCACTATCGGCCCGTAGGCGTCCGGGTACATGTCGCTGACTTTGTTGTTGTACTGCCCGGTTTCGTATTCACCTCTGGCCGCGATAACTTCCAGCCTTGCTCCGGCGCAGGCCGCACTGGCTGCATTGCCATTACCGCAGGCTTCGATAACCTTCCGGTCGCGGCTTATGTCCTTTTTACGCAGATCATTGATAGTCTGCTGTGCCTGCTCGCGCTCTGCCGGGTCTTTGCTCCTGAGCTTCTGCTTCGCTATCTCAAGTTCTGACTTTTCGTTAACGTGCAGCCAGTTATTCTCAACAATTAGCGAGCATCGAAGATCCAGAATACGAAGCCCGCAGGAATACCTAACAGACTGATCTTTAAGATCGTAATAATCTCATTTCTTCCAAAAGGGAAAGATTTATCAAAATCCCAGATTAACCAGCCTTTTAGAAGATAGGAGAAAGTTCCTATCATAATTAAAGCTATGCACATTAATAAACACATAAAAAATAATGTCCATATCGGTTTTTTAGGACTATTTATTTTCATTTTTACCTCCAGACACAGTTTTTTCTAAAGCATCTCCGGCTACTCCTGAAACAAAACTATCGCCTAAATTACCCATGACTGATGGAACAGAACTTTGTGGCGCCGGCTTTGTTATTGTCCAGACTCCTGTTGGAACCCATTCATACTGTTTTGATACTGGATTTAGAATCTTGTCCATTGGTACTTTAATAACATTACCCGCAGCATAACCTGCTGAAGCACCAGCCTTACTCAGCAGCGCTGCCATAAATGGATCATCACCGCTGATTTCAGCCTGGTAATAACCGCCTGCCGCATTCCAGGCCATTGTCGGGTTATAACCTTTACCAGCAGTAATGGCACCAATAACACCGGAGCCAATTACATCAGATAGTTTCACTTCGCCTGTTGTGCCATATTGAATACCAGCCCCCAATCCGGCACCCACACCGACAGCAATCAACTGCTCTTTGGTATTATTAATCGCATTGGTGATGATCGCTTTTCCGCCCATTATGGCCACCGGCCACGATGTCGGGTCCATGACAACAGACATCATCCGATCACCCGTGGTGATATTCTCCTCCAAGAATTTCAAATCCGTTCCGTTAAGGTAATTCACCAGCGCTGCCGCGCTCGGGTCTTTCAGCTTTTCATCCAGCCGGATTTGCGATGGATTCGCATCATTCGCCACATTAGTGGCACCCTGTATCAGCTCCTGCCAGGTCACACAAGTAACACCGCCACCGGTACAGGCTTCAACCAGCTCCTTACTGTTTTTATTACTTATATCGATGTATTTCTCGACAACCTTATTGCAGTCACCACCAGAGGCTTTGCATTCCTGCATTTCCTTATCAAGCTGGCGAGCTTCTGTCGAACTGAGATAGTTATTCTCAACCGCATTTTTGCCGGCCTGCCCGCCGGTCACCGCTCCTGCAGTATTACCCGTTGCCAGGCCACCAGCAAGCCCTGCAGCCAGCTGGCTCAGCGTGCTCACCTGCTGCTTCTCGCTTTCGCTCAGCTGCTCCGCCGTCTTGCCCGGGAACAGCTGGCCGGCAATGTAGCGTGCCGCCAGTTCACCGCCGCCGGCACCCAACCCACCCGCCGCAGCTGACTGGTTGTTCAGCTGCGCGGTCACTGCGCCCAGCACCGCGTGCGCCATCGCATTGGCGGCGATGTTATCTTCACCGACCCGCTTCTTGATTTCCGTCGCCAGGTACGGTGAGGCACCGCTCGCCAGCGCACCCGCCAGGTTATTGCCCGCCAGCGCCGCCAGCGCCCCCGTCACCGCCTGTGCCGCCTTCTGCAGATCGCTGCCGGTGCCGTATTGCCGCATGGCATTATCATACGCCTGCTTCATCACCGCCGCATCGCTGACAGGTTTGCCTTTCGCTTCCCCTTCCAGCTGCTCCCGGGCCTGCGCCAGCGCCGTCGGGTCTGACTGTGCCTTCAGCCCGGCGATCTCACCCTGCGTGCGGATAACGTCCATCGCCTGGCCACCAATTTCCCCAATCAGCTGCGCCTGCTTCAGCCGGTTCTGCTCCTTCTCCTTGTTGAATATCCGGCTGATGCTGCCGTCGTTGGCATGTCCGGTATCCCGGTTAAGCTGCGCCACATCCTGCTGCTGTTTGTCGGTATCACGGACTATCAGCGTACCTTCGCTGACGCCGGCCTTCGTCGTGCCTTCCGCATGCCCGCTGTTGTTAGCCCCCGACAGCGTGCCGCCGGTCATGTTGGTCAGCAGGTCCTTGCCCACCGGCCCGCCGGTGCTGAATGACCCGCCGCTGTGCGTCGCTCTGTAATCCGCCTGGTTATGGATATCCGTCCAGCCCAGGGTACCGGTATTGAGACGGTTTTTCTCTTTGTCGGCCGTGCTGGCAATGACGGCACCATCAAGTTGAGTGTGTTCTTTGACCGTGACGTCATATCCCCCCTTACCCGCAAACAGCCCGGTCTGTTCCCTGACGCTGTCAAAATTACTTTTGAGCTTGTCCTGGGTCACGCTGATATAGCCCGAGCCGGTCATCGAGCCGAAGGTAAAGCTGCCGCCCGCGCTGGCGTTTTGCTGTCTGGCGTCATAGCGGTCGCTGTCCTGCTCACTTTGCAGCGTCAGGTCACGGCCCACGTCGACGGTAACTTTTTCTCCGCTCGCCTGTGCGCCTTTCAATTTGGTGTCGCGGCCGCTGGTCAGGCTGAGATGGCTACCCGCATCCAGGATGGTTTCAGTTTGGATCAGGCTGTTGCCGTTCTCATGCCCCTTGCCGGCATTGACGCCGGCCGAAACGGTGATACCGTATCCGCCCGAGCCAACCCCGATGCCCACACCGACGTTACCGCCGCGGCTCTCGTTTCTGCCGACGGTGCTTTCGCTGTTCTGCGCCGACTGCAGGGTAATGTCCCGCGCCGCATCGAGCGACAGGTCTTTGCCCGCCTTCAGTTGGCTGCCGGTGATGGTAATATCGCCACTCTGTGCGTTGTGACTTTTACCGGTCGCCGTTATCGACAGGTTTTGCCCGGCGGTGAGCGTGCTGCCCTGCGACTGGCGGCTGTCGGTGCGGGTTTCGCTTTTCGACGACTGACTGCCGTAAGAGGCGCTGATGCCTACCGTATTGGTGGCGCCCTGCGTCGCACCTTTGTCTCCCGGCTGTAAACCGTCGGCGGCGTTTTTCGCCTCCGCCGAGGCGGTAAGCGCATTGTCCCGCTCCCAGGCCTGTGCGGCCTGCAAGCCGGACAGCGCGGCTTTTGTGTTTTGCAGCGCGTTCAGGCGTCCGTCGCCTTCCTTTCTTGCCTGCTGCGCCGAGCTGACGGCGGTGTTGAGCGCGCCGCCCACGGTCCCTGATAATGCGATGCTCAGACCACTCTGCTTCTGCTCGAACGTTTCTTTGCGGGTACGCTGGTCATAACCCGGGTCGATGGACACACTGTCACCGGTAAGAGCCAGGTTCTTACCCGCCACCAGGTCGGCGCCGCCGATGTGCAGCTGGTTGCCCGCCGTGATACTGACGTTACCCTGACTGCTTCCCACGGTGCTGACGCTCTGGCTCTGGGTAGTGCCTTTCTCGTCGATTTCATGTTTGCTTGACTGCTTGCCAACCGTAAACCCGATGCCGCCGCTGCCCAGCAGACCGCTCTTTTTCTTCTCTTCCAGCAGATAGTGGGACTCGGTCTCGGTGGCCGCACCGATATCGACGTTATGCCCGGCCTGCAGGGTCACGTCCCGGTCGGCGGCAATGGCCGACCCGGTGACCGTCAGGTCATTACCGGCGCTGACGGTGATGCTCTCCCCGCTGAGCAGGGTACCTTTCTCGCGCGTGATGCGGTCATCGGTTACGGTGTGGCTGCCGCTTTTACTCAGGAAGCCTTTTTTCTCGGAACGTTCCTCGCTGTAGCGCGACTCGCGCTCGGTGGCCGTATTGAGTGTGACATCCTTTTTCGCCTGCAGGGCGATGGCACCCTGGTCACTGTGCAGGGTGCTGCCGGTGACCGTGACATCGCCCTCACGCCCGATAACCGTGACGCCCTGCTGACCGCTGAAGGTGCTGCCGGTGCTGATTTCGCGCTCGGCTTGCTCTTCGCGATGGCTTTTGGTTTTGCCCTCGCGTTTGTTTTCGCTGTCCTGGTCCTGCGTGCGGGTGCGCGCGTCTTTAATGGTCACGTCCTGCGCACTGAGTCCAATGCGACCCGCTTTGCTGTCAACCTGCGCGCCTTCCGCCAGCAGGTGGTTGCCCGCCACCAGGGTGACGCCCTGGTCACCGCCGAGCGTGCTTAATGTCAGACGCTCTTCCTGGCGGTCGTTGCTGACTGATGACGTACGGCTGTTGGCCTCCAGGTGCGTGGTATTGGTGGTCTTGTCTGCCAGAAGGTTGATGTTGCCTGCGGCCTGCACGCCAAGCTGACCGCCGGCTTTTACCTGGCTCCCCGTAAGCAGAACGTCATGCCCGGCCGTGAGCGTGAGGTTGCCGCCGGCGTTAAGCTCACTCCCCTGAGCCTGCTGCCATTCGCCGCTGACGTGCGCCATCCGGGAGCCGGCCGCTTCCGTGCCGCCGCGGGTGCGGTTACCTATAGAACCCGAGATGAACTCGAGGTCGGCAGCATGACTGCTTTTGGCGGCGGTGATGGTCAGGTCATTGCGCGCGCTCAGGCTGAGCGTATCGGTCGCATTGAGCTTCGCCCCCGTGAGCGTGATATCGGTGCCGCTCAGGCGAATATCGCCGGCGCTCATCGTCGCCTGACGCAGCGCATCCTGCAGGTTGGTGCTCAGGGCCAGACTGTCTGCCTGCACGTCAAGGCTGCCGGCCTTGATGTCGCCGCCCTGATGCAGGAACTGCCCGGCGTCGACCGTCAGGGCTTTGTCGGCAAACAGGTTGCCGGCATTGGTGATGCTGTTTGCCGAGAGCTGCAGGTCACCACCGCTAATCACCGCGCCATCGCCGGTCAGGCGCAGCGTGGCCTGGGCCAGGTACACCTTCGGTACCCATACCGTTTGCGGGCCGTCTTCCGTTTGCACCGTCTCGCTCACCAGCCAGACAATATCCTGCTGCAGCGCCGCAATCTGCTCAGGCGTCAGGGCCACGCCCGGTACCAGATGGAAGTCATAAGCGACTTCGCTGCCGTTGTTCATCAACTGCTGGTACTGTTCCATCGCATCCCAGCCCTTGACGGATGGTTTGCCTGTGAGTTTCAGCACCTGCTCACGCACCAGGCGCTGCTCGTAAAAGCCGTCGCCCAGACGCTTATGGGCCTGCGCGGGGTCATACCCGACGCGCTCGAGCATGTAGTCGCTGCTGATAAAGTTGTCGCGGCGGGTAAAGCGTTCATCGGTCACCACCAGGAACGGGCTGCCGGTTGCCGTATGTTGACTGAACAGGCCGTTATTGGGGATGGTGGTGGCCACATTGCCCAGATGCTGTAACTGCGTCAGCGCCAGCTCAGACGGCAGCAGCGGGCGCCCCAGCGGCGAGGACGGTGTGGCGCCCTGTCTTGTCATTTGCTCGCCCGGTGCAAGCGACGTGTCGCTGTCCTGCCGGCCTGTGCCCTCTACCGTGAAGGCCAGCGGATTGCGCTCAAGCTCGGCGCGTTCGGCATCCACCGCCTTTAATGCCGCATCCAGTTGACTGATTTGTGCCTGACTGACCGTGGTGTTGGTGATGCGGGCGCCGTTGATGGTGACCGTGCCGTTGCCGGAGATAATCCCGTCAACGGTCGCCAGCGCCGTGGTCTCATCACGGTTGTACGTCGGATACCAGTGGTGGGTGTCTTTATCCATGTGGTCAACGATATGCTCCTGACGCCGTTCGTTGACCGAGTAACCGCGGTTGTCCACGCTACCGCCGCCGCCCTGCGTCAGGTTGCCGTTGGCGGTAATGACGCTGGCGTCATTGAGCAGCGCGCCGGTAATGCGCAGCACCATATTGCCACCCGCCAAAATACGCGCGCCGAACCCTTCACTTATGAGTGCATCGCGCGTGACGGTGCCGGTCGCCGTGCGCTCGCGCAGATTGTTGTAATCGGTCACGTAAGGCGCACTGTCGATATCAATGTGCCGTTCAGGATCCCACTGCTCAAGGCGTCCCCGATCGTGTTCGCGCCAGAACGTGTTCTGATAGGGCGTAGGCACGTTGTTTTGACGGGGGCCGCGGGTCTCATAAAACGTCATGGCGTAGGTGCCGTCAGCGTTGGGGGTCAGCGCCAGGTAGTTGACCCACAGGTCGGTAAGTGTGCCTTTGTTGTCCCTGACCCGCACCTGCGCGCGTTTGCCCGGCGCATCAATGGCAAGCAGGGTGCCGTAGCGGTTGGTTTGCGCCGCCGCGTCATCCTGGAAAGTCAGCTGCTGGGTGGTCGGCGCCATGGTGCTTTTGTCGGGGTTGACCTTTGAGCCGTAGGAGCGCCAGTAATAGTTGTAGCGGTGCCATTTGTAGTCGCTCTTCTCCGCGTCACGCTCAATCACCAGCCCTTCACGCAGGTTATTCAGGCGACGGGCCTCGACGGTGGCGTTACCGTCCGCTTCGATAAAGCTCGCCCGGTTCTCAATCAGGTCATCGCTGTGCAGCTGCAGATGGTCTGCGCTGTAAATCAGCGCCCCATCCCGGTTGGTTAGTCGCTCACCGGCCTGCATCATCAGGCTTTGGGTTGCCGCCATCACCGCTGGCTGACCGTGGTTGTCAATGATGCGCCCGCGCACGGTAATAGCATCCCCCATCAGCGCTGCGGCGTTGTCCAGGGTATCAACGTTCAGCGTCATGCTGTCCGCTTCAATACGCCCGGTGTTTTGCAACGCCCCGGTCGTCAGCTGCAGCGTTTTTCCCACCAGGTTGGCCTGATTGGTAATGCCGGCCGCATTGAGCACCAGATTGCCCGGCAGCAACCAGTCCGCCAGGTTGGTAAAGGCACCGCTCAGGGAGAACGTCACCGTGCCGTTACTGCTGATGTTTTCGCCGGCCTGATGGGTGTAGTCCTGCTGTGCGGACAGCGTCAGCGCCTGCAGCCCCAGCAGGGTACCGTTCTGGTTATCCAGAGTACGCGTATTCGCTGTCAGTGCGCCGGCGCTCTCCACGCGCCCGCCCTGGTTAAGCAGCGCCAGTGGTGAATCGGTCCGTGACCGGTCAGTATTGATATTGAGGTTGCCGTTGGCCAGGAGACGCCCCTGCCGGTTGTCCAGCTGCGTTACCCCCGAGAGGGTCATCTGCCCGCTGCTCTGCAGGCGGCCTGCGGCATTGTCGATATCACGAGCGGTGATGTCGGTACGCGTGGTGCCCAGCATCAGCCCGCCGTCGCGGTTGTTCAGGCGATCGGCCCGCACGATAAGCGCTGACTGGCTGCTTATTGTGCCCTGCCCGCTGTTGTCGAGTGCTTCGGCCTTGAGCGTCAGGCCCTGAGTCGACACCAGTTGCCCCCCCTGGTTGTTGACCTGTGCCCCCTCAAGCGTGAGCGCGTCGCCGCTGTGTAACTTGCCTTGTTGATTGTTAAGCCGGTCGAGTCGGTAGATGCCCGAGCCCTGACTGATGAGCGTGCCGCCGTCGTTGTCCAGCTGCTTTGATGTCACCGTGATGCCGCCGCGGCTGCTGAATACGCCGCGCGTGTTATTGATACCGGCCGCCGACACCTGCTGGTCGCCATTGTTGCGCACAGCACCGCCGGTATTTTCCAGCAAGCCGAGAATGCGCAGTGCTACCTGTTGCTGGCCATCTATCATACCGCCAGCATTGTTCAGCGTTTGTGCGTCAAGCTGAAGCGCCTCACCACTTTGCACTTTCCCATCGCGGTTGTTCAGCGCATCGCTCAGCGTAAGGCGCTGTTGTTTCTGGCTGTAGAGCAGCCCGCCCTGCGTATTGTCAATTGCGCGGGCGGCGATACGCAGCTCCTCGCCGGCCAGCCACTGACCCCCGGCGTTATCGATGGCGCCGGCGTGTTCGCCGTCTTTGGCACCCGTAACAGCAAGCTGCCCCTGCGCCGAGACCTTACCGTTGCGATTATCGATATCCTGTTTGATGCGCAGCGCCAGGTCGTGTGCCGACTGCAGTCCGCCTTTGGTGTTACCCAGCCAGTCAGCTGCAAGCTGTGCGGCCTGCAGGCTCTGAACGCTGCCTTCTGTATTGTCAAAACCGCCGCTGATCGCCTGCCAGCCGCCCTGGCTGCCCATCCAGCCCTGCGCATTGACTATCTCCTGCGCCTGCAGCATCTGAGACGACTGACTAAAAACCCGTCCCTGGCCGTTATCCAGCCTGCCGGTGAACTGCATGTCCAGGCTGCCCAGCGCGTTGATGGCGCCCTGGGCATTGCGCAGACTGGCGGCGCGCACCCCGGTGCGCCCATTGCCGGTAAACGTACCGCCCCGGTTGTCCCAGTCGCCGGTCAGATTCAGGGCAAGCGCCTGTCCGCCGAGCACCACACCGGCGGCGCGGTTAGTCAACTGACCACCCTGCAAAGATAAGTCGCCACCGCTCTGCAGCGAGCCGCCATCATTATCGAACAGGCTGGCTGCACCGCCGTTAACGGCAAGGGCCTGCTGCGCGGTCAGTTTACCGGTGCGATTGAGGATATTGCCTGCGGCGCCAAGTGTCAGGTCACCGCCGGACTGAAGTCGCCCGCCGGTATTATCGAGCGACTGCGCGCTGGCGGTGACCTGCCGGCCGCCTTGTGCGGTGCCGCCCTGATTGTCCCAGTCGCCATCGGTTTTGACAGTAAGTGTATTGCCGCCTTCAAGCCAGCCTGCAGTGTTGCTGAGCCCCTGCTTCGCCGTCAAATCTGCATCCTGCCTGGCGACCACCTTGCCCTTAGCGTTATCAAGGCGCTGCGCCGCCAGCGTGAGTGACTCGCCGCTGATTTCGCCCTCGCGGTTCACCAACTCAGTCGCACTGTTCAACACCAGTTGTTGCCCGCCCAGCAGTTTGCCGGCCTCGTTGCGTACGCTCCCTGCCGTTATGTGAGTTTGCCCGCTCCCCGATATCGTGCCACGGCGGTTATTCAGCTCACCGTCGGTCCGCACGGTCAACGCCTGGCCGGCACCCAGCCGCCCTTGCGTATTGTCCAGTCCCCGGCGGGCATGCAGGTCAAGCCGCGCCTGGCCAATCACTTTGCCCTGCGTATTGTCGAGCCGGTCAGACTTCACCGTCAGCACCGCGGCGCTGATTTCGCCGCCGCGGTTGCTGGTGTTACCCGAGGTGGTCAGGGTTGATGCCTGGCCTGACAGCAGCTTGCCGCCGTCGTTGTTGAGGGTCGCTGCCGTTGCCGTGACGGCCGTTTCGCCTTGCGCCGTACCGCCGCGGTTGTCCCAGTCGCCGGTATGGATATCCAGCGCCTTGCCGGCACCAATGAGGCCGCGTTGATTATCCAGGTGGCTGGATGTCAGGTCGAGATTGCCCTGACCGATGACCTGCCCCTGCGTGTTATTCAACCGCTGCGCCACCAGACGTACTTCGTCACCGCTCAGGGTTCCGGATGCGTTATTCAGCTCGCTGCCCGCCTCAAGCGTCAGGCCGTTCCCGGCCAGCAGGTTGCCCCCGGCATTGTTCACCGCGCCATTAGTACGGAGCGTGAGCCCCGACTGGGTTTTTACCGTGCCGCCCTGATTATCGAGGCGCCCGGCATCGAGATGCAGGTCGCCGTTACTGCCCATCGTCCCGCCGGCATTGTCGAGCAGGTCGCCGACCTGCCAGTGCTGCGCCGCGCCCCCCAGCGTCACCAGGCGGCCGCGCTGATTGACTGACTGGCTTGCCGAAAGCCGAAGGTTCTGCGCCTCGATGGCACCGTCACTGTTATCCAACTTGCCCGCCAGGGCGAAACGGCTCTTACCGTCACCAGTCTGTGACCAGGTCGCCTGTTGGTTGAACAGGTTGTCGGCATCCACCGTCCAGCGCCCGGCCTTGACCCTGGCCTGCTGCGCATCCACATTTCCCTTCGTGCTCACGGCCAGCTCACCGCTGTCTACGGTGGACTGGCGCAAGGCCACGCCGCCGTCACGTGCCGTCAGCGCGGTACGACCGGTCGCAACCTGTGCGCCGCTGATATCCACCCGGCGGCCGGACGCGTTGACCTCTTTTTGACTTAGCAGACTGCCACTGGCGCGGATATCACCCTGGCTATCGAGCTGCAGGCTGGCATCCTGGACCAGCGTGCTGGCGGCATTACTGCCCGCCAGCAGGTGGCCGCTGCTCTGGATGCCACGCGCGGCGTTCAGGTGCACATCCCCGGCCGCAGCCAGCGTCCCGGACTGCGTTAACATCCCCTCGCGACTCTGCACGGCCAGCTTACCACCGCTATACACTTTTCCGTGGGTCTCGATGTCGCCTTTTGCCGCCAGCTGAATATCGCCGCCGGCCTGCGTGGCCGCATCCGGCGTATCAGACCGCCAGCTGAGCTTGCCTTCGCTGCTGACGGTGAGCGTTTTGCCCGCCCGGACCTGTCCGCCCTGATTACGCACGCCGACGCCGGCCTCGGTGCCAATCATGCGGATACTGCCGCTGTACATGCCGCCCATCTGTCCCATGTCGATGGCAAGCTCTGGTCTGGTACTGCCGTCGTCCGAAAGCGGTGTCGCGGTTTTACCGTCCGCACTCACGCGGTTGCGGCCAACCACCACCGACACGCCTTCTTTAGCCCAGACGCCGGCGTTGACTTCCACCGCACGTGCCAGAATGTCGACGTACTCGGTATCATGACGGGCATCCCCGTTGAGACCTCCACCCTCGATGCGCACCACGCCGCGCTCAACCTGGTAGCCCGCCAGGCTGCCGTCGGCGTTCAGTTGCGGCTTGCCGGTGGTCAGGGTCATGCGCCCGGCGTTGATGGTGCCGCAGCCGTTGCAGACAATGCCGGCGGGGTTGGCCACAATCACCTGCGCCTTGCCGCCGGCCACTTCCATAAAACCGCGCAACTGGCTGGGATTGTTGCTGTTGACTTCGTTGAGGATGACGCGCGCCGGCGCGGAACTGGGATTGAGGTTAGGGTTACCCTGGATCATCCCGGCCATCTGGGTCGAGGTCATCACCGCCGAGTTGTTGAGGATGGCGCCTTTGGTGTCGACATCGAACTGCTGATACTGGTTGTGAGAGACGCCGGCCTGGTTGGGGGCAGTGATGTTGACCTGCGGCAAGCCGTTCTGAGTATTGATGACCTCCGGCCGCAGGGCCGGATTGGCACCGCCGTCCGCCACAATGCCGCCTGCCATGACGGGGCCGGCGAACATTAGCAGCCCCAGCAGCCACGCTGACCGACGCACGGTGACCCACAGACGACTCCCAGCCGTTATTCCTGAACCGATGCGCTGCCCCGGTTCGCTGCTGCAGCTGCGGGCCAGTTCGGACACCACCCGCAGTTCCCCGTGAGTGCGGCTGAAGATAAGGCGATAACAATGTTTGTTCATGGGTCACATCCGTGAGAAAAGTCAGTCTAGTCAGGTCAGCATCAGTAACGCTGCCGGTATCGCGATGTTCAGATTTCCAGATTTACGCTAAAACCCGCGGTCGCACCGGAGGTATGGAACCCTGCGGGCTTGTAGAGTGGCACGCCGGCAAACAGGTCATAGCTGAATCGCCCCCACAGCGCACCGCGCACGCCGAGCGCACTGCCCGCCAACTGATGCCCCACCAGGTAGCGGGTGCCCGGGCCGCCCACCCGGCCGTAGTCGGCCGCCAGGTACAGCTCGTGCCCGCCGGATAACACATTCCAGGCGATTTCATTGCGCCACAGCAGGCCTTTTTCGCCGGACAACATCTGTTCGCCGTCAAAGCCGCGCACCGTGTAACGCCCGGCAATGGCCATCCGCTCCTGCGGCGTCAGCGCATTCGGGCTCCACTGCCCCCGTACGCTGGTGTATACCCGCCAGGGCTGCTCGCCCCAGGAGAACGGCTGATTGATGCCCAGGTCTCCGAGCAACATGCCGGTACGCGCGCTGCCTTCGTGACGCGATTCTTCCGGGGCAGGCAGGGCATTGAACGCCCCGGTACCGCGGCGCCAGCTGATATTCGCATCCAGCGTAGTTGTACCGAGGTAACTGCGTTGGTTAAGCCCCAGCTCCCAGCCGGCGGTCCGGCGTTTTTGCGACGCAATATCAACGTCGTCCACGGCGTTAGTGGAATGTTTGCGATAACCGCGCAGGTTGAGCGTGGTCTTGTGCGACTGGTCGCGGTAGAGCAATCGGGAGACGGTCAACTGAATGTTATCGCTCTTGCCGCTGTAGCGCAGCACCTCGCTGGCGTTGGGGATATTCTGATGGTAGGTGTAGTCGTTGTAGTTGGCCGAGAAAGCCCAATACCCCACCGGGAAAAAGTAATTCAGCGTATGTGAACGATTGCCGAACGGTCCGTGCTGAAACACATCCTTACCGATGTTGGCGTAAAACAGGTCATTCTGTGCAAAGGGGGCATCAAGTGCCAGGGTGGCCGAACCGAGATAACGCCCTGTGCTTCTGGATCCGCTGTCGTCCATTCCCAGACTGAGCCGCACCGGCCGCCCCTCGTGCCAGTTGACCTGCAGGTCACTGGTGGCTTCCAGGGCGCCAGGCAGGATTTTAATGTCAGCTTTGGCGCTGGGCACCCGTCTGAAGTTCTCCAGCCCCTGTTCAATATCACGCAGGTTGAGGATATCGCCGTGCGAGGCCGGAATAGCGTTCCACAGCCGTCCGCGCCAGGAGACCGGCTCCTCAAAACGAACGTTATCAATACGACCAGGCTGCAGCGTGAGTGTCAACACGCCGGTGGTCAGGTCCTGCTCCTGCGCCATTACGCGTGTAGTGACATAGCCTTTGGCCAGGATGGCGTTCTGTACTTTATTGATGGCAAGCACAATGCCCTGGCCACCCAGACAGCGACCCTTGACATCCGCAGCGGCGTCCAGCGCCCACTGAAAGCGAGCGGCCGCCTTCCCGACCAGGGTAAGCCGGTTGATGGTGAAGCAGGGGGACTCATTAACCGGGTAATCCGGCAACACGGCTTCGGGACGGGAAAGGCGCGTATCGGCCTGCGGGGTGTTCTGTTTAAGCAGGGCACGCTCGCGCTCCTGCTGGCGCTGCTGTTCGCGGGTATCAATGGCGGAAGCGGCCCGTTCAGGGGCATCGAAAGGTGTGGCAGCCATAACCGGGAAAGTGCCGGTGAAGAGGACACCCGCGAGAGCGTGGAACAACGCCCTGGGTGGAGATCCGTTCGAAAGAAAAGTCCTTTTCATGAAAAATCCGTTTCAATAAGTGTAAGGATGTGTAACTTGCGCGTATTATCTCCCTGCGCGCTTAAAAAGCAAGCGACTGAGTTCTCAGATCACAATACTTACCCGTCATTACCCTATTGAAAATATCATCCTGTTAGGGAAGGTGCGATTTAATCGTCAATTATGAGAACATAACCCTTTCTTTGACATAGACTTTTCACGATGCCCGCT
>NZ_CBFFRK010000118.1:0-13869 GCF_965644245.1 Erwinia sp. V71 | reverse complement strand
GGATAGCTTATCGGTAGCTAACCGTCCCTCCATCCACATGACCAAGCGTTGCACTTATTATCTGAATTCGCGACTGAGAAAAATCCTAATATTTATCGTTTGTAACTTGCTGTTTTTTCATTATTTGTTCTATATTCAAATTAAGAGAGAAGGGATATGCAGACTAAATGAGACTCCGGTAGCTTTATTGTTGCTACAATACATGACAGAGTAGTGCGTCTGAAGCAGTATCGTTTTATGTAAAATGCACTAAAAACGAGTACATACAGTTCTTTAGGGGATCCTAAGGGCGGTAGCGTGCTCAGATTATTCTGGTTTTTCTGGCATTTTTTCCTCTGTGATCTCTTTTTATCTGGCCTCACGATTTTCATTACTGGCCGATACTGAAACATCAAACGGGACAAGCGGTTTCTGCCCGATGAATCATCACAATATGGATGGCGTTGAATGCGAGCATCAATTACCGGGAGCGGTCGCCTGCTCATTGCTAAACTGAATCATAAAACACATCTTATAGCTTCTGGTTGCTATAAATCAGAAATCACCCGACGTCTGGCTGCACTCGATACGGTTATGACGTTCCAGCCTGATTATGTTATCAATGCTGCTGATTATTCTGTAGCAGATGGGCGCAGGGGAAAATCAAAGCCGCTCTCACCTTTAATCGTTACAGCCCGGCATATTTTGTCGTGGCTACTCGTCTGTGTAACTCCATTCTTCTCTGTCTCTTTGCTAAGGAAGGTGCGATTAATTCGATGGGAACCATTTTTTCGTCCTGTCATCGTATGGTAAATGAACAAAGAACCGCCCAAAACACTGAAAACGATAGATGAACGGCAATCATTGTAGTCATGAACAGAACTTTGAATGATTAAATCGCACCTTCCCTAAATATGTCTTTGACTGGCAGGGACTCGCCTGTCGGATAGAAAAATCAATATTATCATTAGGTTTATGCATTTTTTCTATCACTTAATTTCATAAACCAGTGTTTGTGATTTTTATACGTTTATTAAATGCTTTCTATAAGAATAAGATAATCATTTATATCTCTTTATGATGTGACGGAAAAAATATGATTAATGTTTTGCATTTTTTTAAGACTTACTATCCTAATACCTATGGTGGTATCGAACAGGTCATATTCCAGATTTGTGAAGGTGCAGCTCAGCATGGTGTGAATTCCATTGTTGAGTATGTTTCTCCCAGCGGGGATAGTGATATAGAATGCTTTCATCATCATAAAATTGTCCGCGATCATCAATTTTTTGATGTGGCTTCGACTCCTTTTTCAATCTCATCAATAAGGAAATTTAAAAAATTAGCGGAGTCGGCTGATATTATTCACTATCATTTTCCTTACCCATTTTCAGATGTGTTGCATTTCATTTGTGGGGTAAATAAACCTACCGTTGTCAGTTATCATTCAGATATTATCAAACAAAAATATTTGCTGAAATTATATAAGCCATTAATGAATAAATTTCTTGGCTCGGTAACAGCAATTGTCGCAACATCACCAAACTATTTGGCTACAAGCGAGACACTAAGAAAATTTGATTATAAAGCATCTGTTATTCCTATTGGGATAGATGAGAGTCACTATCGTGTCAGTGATAAAATAAATATAGAAAAGTGGCGTTCTTTCCTTCCTGAGCGTTTTTTCCTTTTTATAGGTAATCTGCGTTATTACAAGGGGTTGAATACACTTATCGATGCGATGGGAGAAAATGAAGATATTGATGTTGTTATCATTGGTTCAGGTCCGCTTGACAAAGAGTTAAAAGAAAAGGTTGCCGAAAGGAAAATTGATAACATCCATTTTCTGGGGGCGCTACCCGATGAAGATAAAAACACACTTCTTGAGCTATGCTACGGTATTGTCTTCCCTTCACAATTACGAACTGAAGCATTTGGCATTACTCTGCTGGAAGGGGCAATGTATGGTAAGCCTCTTATTTCTTGTGAAATTGGTACAGGCACCTCTTTCATCAATATTCACAGGGAAACTGGTCTGGTAATTAAACCTTCTGATCCGAAAGAACTGAGTAATGCGATGAAATTTATTTGGGAGAATAAGGATATATCACAGGAGATGGGGAATAATGCTAAAAAAAGATTTTTTGAGCTATTTACTGCCGATAAAATGGTAGGTAAGTATGTTGAGCTTTATAAAGAATGCTTAAAAAGTAACAAGTGACTCTATTGGGTGATTTTTATATTGCATGAGTTTTTAGTAATAGTACTGCTTTTTTTGATGTTTAACTCAGGTGGTTTTGTTTGGGGTTTAGTATGTGAGTGGGGCGATTCTTTCATTAATATGAAATGATAATAGAAGATTATATGTGTTTTTTTTGTTGGTAGCAAAGCGTGTATTTAATTACCTGAGTTGATAAATTCATAGCGATTCGATAGCCACTCCTTCGAATAAAATAAGGTCATGATATTATGTTACTACCTGTAATTATGGCTGGTGGTACTGGTAGCCGCCTGTGGCCACTTTCGCGAGAGCTCTATCCTAAGCAATTTATTTGCTTGCATGGTCAACAATCAATGTTGCAGGAAACACTGAATCGTCTCAGTGGTATTGACACACAAGAACCAGTCGTAATCTGTAATGAGGACCATCGTTTTCTGGTCGCAGAGCAGCTAAGGCAAATTAATCAGTTATCTAAAAATATCATTCTCGAACCTGCGGGGCGTAATACCGCCCCGGCAATCGCCCTTGCCGCACTGCATGCAATCAGACAGGGAGATGATCCGATTCTTCTGGTACTGGCAGCAGATCATGTTATCGAGAAAAAAGCTGCATTCCATGATGCAATCAGGAAAGCGGTTTCCTATGCCAAAAAAGGTAGCCTGGTCACATTTGGTATTGTCCCTGCAGGACCGGAAACAGGTTATGGATATATACAGCGTGGGGAACGATTACCCGGTGATGGCGTTTCATCTCCACATAAAGTATTACGCTTTGTTGAAAAACCCAGTCTGGAAGTAGCTGAAGAATACTTATTGTCAGGTGAGTATTACTGGAATAGTGGCATGTTTATGTTTCGTGCCACACGATATTTGCAGGAACTGGAAAAATTCAGACCCGATATTCTACAGTCTTGCCAGTTAGCGGTCGAAGGGATTAACCATCAGGGCGACTTTATCAATATTCAGGCTGAGCACTTTATCGACTGTCCGGATGAATCAGTTGATTATGCCGTAATGGAAAAAACAGAAGATGCCGTCGTCGTACCCTTAGATGCTGGCTGGAGTGATGTTGGTTCATGGGCTGCATTGTGGGATGTTAATGAAAAAGATGAGAATGGTAACCTGCTGAAAGGTGATACCTTTCTGCATAACACGCAGAACTGCTATATCAACACAGATGATCAGTTAGTCGCCACAGTTGGCGTTAATAATCTGGTTATTGTGAATACTAAAGATGCTGTACTGGTTGCGGAAAAAGACCAGGTTCAGGATGTAAAGCGTATAGTGGAGTTTCTTAAGGGAAAATGTCGTAGTGAATATCGCCGCCATCGGGAAACTTACTGGCCATGGGGACGCTGCGATCTTATTGTTCGAACTGACCGATTCAATGTGAATCGTATCACTGTAAAACCAGGAGAATCACTTCCACTCCAGATGCATTATCATCGCACTGAGCACTGGGTTATTTTATCTGGCACTGCTGAAGTGACTATCCAGGATAAAATTCAGTTACTGACTGAAAATCAATCTACCTTTATCCCCATCGGCGCCATCCATAAGCTTGATAATCCCGGGAAAATCCCACTGGAAATGCTGGAGATCCAGTCTGGTTCCTATCTGGGTGATGATGATTTTATTGAGATTAACTAATTATCGATATATCAGAAGGGACATATGACAGCATTAACATGTTTCAAAGCCTATGATATTCGTGGTGAGTTAGGCAAAGAATTGAATGACGATATTGCGTATCGCATTGGCCGGGCATACGGAGAATACTTATCGCCTAAAACAGTGGTGGTAGGGGGAGATGCTCGTTTGACGAGTGAATCTCTCAAGATGGCGCTGGCAGAGGGGTTAATGGATTCTGGTTCAGATGTTCTGGATATTGGATTAAGTGGTACCGAAGAAGTTTATTTTGCGACTTTTCATCTGGATCTTGATGGCGGCATTGAAGTGACGGCAAGTCATAACCCAATGAATTATAATGGGATGAAGCTTGTTCAACGAGGAGCACGCCCGATTAGCGGAGACAGCGGATTACGAGATATACAACGTTTCGCTGAAGAGAACAACTTTCCTCCGGTGAGTCCTCTGCAACGCGGTAATTATAAGAGGATATCTGTCCTCACGGCGTATGTCGATCACCTGATGAGTTATATCGATCTTAGCCACTTCACTCAACCTATAAAGATAGTTATCAACTCGGGAAACGGTGCAGCCGGTCATGTCATTGATGAAATTGAACAACGCTTTCATCAGGCAAGTACATCTGTGGAATTTATCAAAGTGCATCATCAGGCTGATGGGAATTTCCCTCATGGTATCCCAAACCCTCTTTTGCCTGAATGTCGGCAGGATACTGCTGATGCGATGCGACAACACCAGGCCGATATCGGTGTCGCTTTTGACGGTGACTTTGATCGCTGCTTCCTTTATGACAGTAAAGCTGAATTTATTGAGGGATACTATATTGTCGGCCTGCTTGCTGAAGCATTTTTGCAGAAATCACCAGGTGAAAAAATTATTCATGACCCACGTTTGACATGGAATACCGTTGATATTGTCAGTAAAGCTGGTGGTATTCCTGTAATGTCAAAGACGGGACACGCATTCATTAAAGAGCGCATGCGCAGTGAAAATGCAGTCTATGGTGGTGAAATGAGCGCTCACCATTATTTTAGGGATTTTTCATATTGCGATAGTGGCATGATTCCCTGGTTGTTGATCGCCGAATTGTTATGTATCAAACGCGCCCGATTGTCAGACATTCTCACCCAACGGATAAGCTTGTTTCCGTGTAGTGGAGAAATAAATTATCGCGTTGATGATGTAAATAAGACTCTGGAGCGAATTAAATACTTGTATGCAGATGGTGCAAAATGCATAGAGTATTTGGATGGTGTAAGTATTGAATATGAAAATTTTCGATTTAATGTTCGTGCTTCTAATACGGAACCACTCCTGAGACTGAATGTCGAGGCAAGGAATAGTAGTGAGTTATTAAGAGAAGAAGTCAATAAACTCGATCGAGTTATTAAATCATAGTGCTGGGCTTGCAGAAGAATATTGGAGAATATAGATGAAAAAAGTTGCTTTGATTTCCGGAGTAACTGGTCAGGATGGTTCTTATCTTGCCGAATTCCTTTTGGAAAAGGGTTATGAAGTTCATGGGATTAAGCGTCGTTCATCACTCTTTAATACACAGCGTGTTGATCATTTGTATCAGGATCCTCATGAAGAAAATGTGAAATTCAATCTTCACTATGGTGACCTGACGGATACATCTAACCTCACCCGTATTATTGCTGAAGTGCAGCCTGATGAAATTTATAATTTAGGTGCACAATCACATGTTGCTGTTAGCTTCGAATCACCAGAATATACTGCCGATGTTGATGCTATCGGTACTCTGCGTTTACTCGAATCGATACGTTTCCTTGGGCTGACACAAAAAACGCGCTTTTATCAGGCATCAACGTCTGAATTGTATGGCCTTGTTCAGGAAACCCCCCAAAAGGAAACTACCCCTTTCTATCCCCGCAGCCCGTATGCTGTAGCTAAAATGTATGCTTACTGGATTACGGTGAACTACAGAGAATCATATGGTATGTATGCCTGCAATGGCATTTTGTTTAACCATGAGTCTCCTCGTCGCGGTGAGACATTTGTGACTCGCAAAATTACACGTGGTTTGTCCAATATTGCGCAAGGTCTGGAAAAATGCCTGTATATGGGCAATCTTGATGCTATGCGTGACTGGGGGCATGCTCGTGATTATGTCAAAATGCAGTGGATGATGCTGCAGCAGGAAAAGCCAGAAGATTTCGTTATCGCGACAGGTGTGCAATATAGCGTGCGTGATTTTATTAGAATGTCTGCTGCTAAATTGGGTATTGAACTGGAGTTCACTGGTTCTGGTGTTAATGAGAAAGCAGTTGTTGTCAAAGTGAATGGCAATAATGCACCGGCACTGAAAGCTGGTGATGTCATAGTTTGCATCGACCCTCGTTATTTCCGTCCGGCTGAAGTAGAAACATTACTTGGTGATCCTGGTAAGGCAAAAGCCCTTTTGGGTTGGGTTCCTGAAACGACTCTGGAGGAAATGATCGATGAAATGGTTGCTCATGACCTACAGAAAGCTAAGCAGTTTGCATTGTTGAAATCTAACGGTTTTGACGTCAACGTCAGTGTTGAATAAACAGAAAAGAATAAAAAGAGCTTACAAATAAGCTCTTTTATTTATTTGAGCTATTATCTATGTTAAATGATCTAAAGTCAGCTTTAAAAAATCCAGAGTTATGGATGGTTTTATCCTGGTATGATATTAAGCAGAGATATAAACGTTCGACGCTTGGTCCATTTTGGGTCACAATCAGTACTGCTGTTTTAGTTGGAATGCTGAGTCTGTTATGGTCAACGTTATTTAAGCTGGATGTAAAGGATTATCTCCCTTTTTTCTGCATAGGTCAGGTATTCTGGACTTATATATCCAGCCAACTGACTGAGGCTTGTACTGGATTCGTGCAATTCGATTATATAATAAGGCAGTCAAAAGTTTCTTTTACATCTATAATGCTAAGGATACTAAGCAGAAATATTATTGTTTTTCTGCATAACTTCATCATCATTTTTTTTGTTATTACGTTTGTTGGTCCGGGATGGAGTTATACTGCGCTTTTCTCTGTCATTGGATTTGTTCTATTGTCATTGTCATTGGTTTCTCTGTCTATTATTCTTGGCATTGTTTGTACAAGATTCAGAGATATACAAATGATTATCCAAAACATCCTTCTGGTCAGTTTTTACTTTACTCCAATTATGTGGAAAACAGATCAGCTGAATGCACAATGGCTGTATTGGGTTCAATTTAACCCATTGGTTCATTTCTTTAATATTATTCGTGAACCAATCCTGGGCCATTTTCCTGATGAAAAATCGATGGTTATCTCTGTTGCGATCACTATGATTCTTTTTGTTCTGTCAATGTTTACTCTTAACAGGGCTAAAAATAAAATTGCATATTGGCTGTGATATATGAATAAAATAATCGAAGCGGTAAACGTTAATGTCGAGTTTCCGATATATTCATCGTCACAAAGAAGTTTGAAAAAAATTATTTTTAAACGTACTGTTGGCGGTGGATTTGACGATACTACCCATCATGTGACCGTTAAAGCATTAAATAACGTTTCTTTTGATATCTATGAGGGTGAACGGGTTGCTTTGATTGGGCACAACGGCGCAGGGAAAACAACCCTTTTGCGCGTTTTGGCTGGTGTTTACCATCCATCATCAGGACATATGAATATCGAAGGAGATGTGGTCTCCCTCATTGATATGGCGATGGGGATGGATAGTGAGGCGACAGGATTACAAAATATTTATATCCGTGGCATTCTGCTTGGTTTACGGAGAAAGGAAATTGCGAAGCATATTGACTACATTGTTGAGTTCAGTGAGTTAGGTGATTATATTCATCTTCCTGTAAGAACATATTCCAGTGGTATGTTATTGAGGCTCGCCTTTTCGATCATTTCTGTCCTTAATCCCAGTGTATTATTAATGGATGAATGGTTGACGGTTGGTGATGCTGAGTTTAGAGAGAAAATGGGTAAAAAACTTGAAGAGATGATAAACAATACATCTGTTCTGGTGCTTGCTTCTCATTCGAAAGACATTATCAAAAAATATTGCAATAAATTCTTTCTACTACAAAACGGATGCGTAACAGAACTCAAGCTTTCTGAGGTAGACAATCATTTATAATGGTGAACAGAATGAACAGGTCTGGTAAGATCTTAATCACGGGGGCAGGCGGAGTGTTGGGGTATGGATTACTCGATGCTTTGGCGGTAAATGGTTATGAAAACGTACTAACACCTGATCGCAATGAGATGAATTGCCTTAGCGAGGAGAGTGTCACTGATTACTTTACCCAACATCAGCCAGAATATGTGTTTCATCTGGCATCCCTTGTTTATGGCCTGAGGGGAAATCTGGATAATCAGCTAAAATCTATCTCTAATAATACAATTATTAATCAGAATGTTATTTGTTCCTGTCATCAGTTTAATGTAAAGAAAATATTTTTTGCAGGTACAGTTGCGTCTTATCCTTTCCCCTATGTGAAGCTCCCTCTTGATGAAAATGATCTGATGTCTGGTGAGCCTCACGGTGGCGAGTATGGGTATGCTATGGCAAAAAGGCATGCGCTAGCTTATCTGAAGATATTAAACAAATACCATAATGTTGACTATTGTTATGGGCTTTTTACCAACCTGTTCGGCGCAAATGACAAGTTTGATTCCATTAATGGGCATGTGATTCCTTCACTCATCGATAAAGCATACAACAGTATTAAGAATGGCGATAATAAGCTCATAGTATGGGGGAGGCCAGAGACAACACGCGATTTTTTGCATAATAAACAAGCGGGACTTGCTGCTTTGCATGCGATGAACAATATAACTGGTACAGTGAATATTGCCAGTGGTGTTGAAACATCGATGGGTGATATTGTAAGTTCAATTATCGAATATTATGATGGTAAAATAACTTCAGTATGGGATGAAAATGCACCGATAGGCATACCGAAGAGAAGTGTTGCAGTAAAAATTTTGCGTGATTCAGGGTTTGAACCTGATTTTAACTTGAGTGAACAAATTTCGGATACCATTTCATGGTATGAGAATAATATTTCCAGAGTAAGAAAATGAAAAAAATAGCGATAGTTTCGAGCTTTTCAGATAGCTGTGGTAATGCTTATTTTACTAAGATTTTAATGGATTCGATGATTGCCAGTGGCGTTCACGTTGAATGTCTTAGTCTGAATTTGTTACTCACGCAGTCGGTTAACTCTGACGTGAGAAAGAAGGCGGATAAGCATATTGATGACATATGTAATAAGCTTAAGAGTTTTGATGGGGTTAATATACAGTTCGAAGCTGGTCTTTACGGGACTGTCCCGGCAGATATTATCAAACGCACACTTAAGCTGGCGTCAGCCAATCCTCATACAAGTGTGACATTACACAGTCCTCGTCTGGTCAGTTATAGTGCTTCGCAACGAGAAGCTATTAAAAACTTACTGAAGCTACGCGTTAAAACAGCAATAAAAATGTACTTCAATGAGCTAAGACGAAATGTTTCTTCAAAAATTAATGCTAAAATAATTAAATCACTTATCAAAAACAACATTAATATTATTGCTCACACTATCAGGGCTCAGGAACAAATAGGGCTATTTTTTAACTATGATAATGTACATGTTCATCCTCTGAAAATTGTTGATGATTCGCATGAAACATCGTTCGAATTACTTAATGGCATAAAAGAGAAGTATAAAATAAAACAAAATGATAAAATAATTGGTATGTTCGGTTTCGTGAATGAATATAAGGGTCATTCACTGGCGATCAAGACGCTTTCCTGTTTACCAAAAAGTTACAAGCTCATGTTCTTTGGCAGACAACACCCACAGACTATCAAAAATAATGAACTGGTCAACAAGTATATATCATCATTACAGCACCAGTCGTATGCTGACGGCGTATCAGATCGTGTGTTCTTCATGGGCGAGTACGACAACGAAGACTTTATTAACCTTGCCGGCTCTGTTGATTATGTTTGGCTCCCTTATGTAGAAAATGGGCAGGATGGATCAGGTATTGCCTCTATTTGTATGGATGTGTCAAAGCAAGTGCTGTGTTCTTCATCATTTGCATTTGATGAATTGTTTCGCCTGATTCCTGACTATAATAATTATGCTCGTTTTGATATTGGGAACTATCTTGAATTGTCAAGCAAGACGTTATATTTTATGCCATCGAAGTCAAAAATATTGACTGGCGATGAAAAAAAATACACCTTGCGATCACAGGCTGAACTCTATATAAAATTATCTAGCGAATAAATAAATTCATATTCGCTTTATCTTTTTTATTTATCGGCTGGCTCTGATGGGACTATAACCTGTTGGAGCCTCCAGTAATATTTTCTTTATTGCAGTAACATCGAAATCGTGGCAGCTGATGTCAAGTTTTTTTAACAAATTATTCATTTCATACCAGTTTAATTTTTCCTCTCTCGCTGTCATGATTTTTTCATGACGAGTGCCTTCTACATTGTCACCTATTAATAACTCTTCGTAGAGTTTCTCTCCTGGGCGTAGTCCGGTAAATTTGATGGCAATGTCTCCTTCTTCGCCTTGTCCTTCAATGTAACTCTTCATACCCATCAAATTGATCATTCTGCGAGCCAGATCGAGGATCTTGATTGGATCTCCCATATCCAGCACAAACACCTGACCGGTTTTTCCCATCGCTGCGGCCTGAATAACTAACTGAGCTGCTTCAGGAATTAGCATAAAATAGCGGATGATTTCCGGGTGGGTTACGGTTACGGGGCCACCTTTTCGTATCTGATTCTTGAATAAAGGCACTACCGAACCCGAAGAACCCAGCACATTACCAAAGCGCACCATCGTAAAGACCGTCTCGCATTGTTTTTCTGCCAGAGCCTGTAGCAGTAATTCTGCGAGCCGTTTACTGGTGCCCATAACGTTCGTTGGACGGACGGCCTTATCGGTCGAAATAAGGGTAAAGTTTTCCACCCCTTCTTCAATTGCTGCTTCAGCGCAAGCCAGAGTACCGAAAACATTATTGCGGATACCTTCAATAATATTGTCCTCTACTAGCGGTACATGTTTGTAGGCAGCAGCATGGTAAATCGTTTCCACCTTATGTGCCCGAATCAGCTTCTGCACCCGGTTCTTTCTCTGTACTGAACCCAGTGCAGCCACGATCTGAGTATTGAGTTGCAGGCGTTGCTTAATGGCCTGGAGCTCCTGGTCGATGCTATAAAGATTGTATTCATTGAGCTCAAACAGCAGCAAGATGCGCGGGCGTTGTATCAGGATTTGTCGGCACAGCTCAGAGCCTATGGATCCCCCTGCTCCGGTAACCATCACTGATTTATTGAAAATATTCTGAGCCATCAGCTCCTTATCGGGTTCAACCGGTTCGCGGCCGAGAAGGTCGGCGATTTCTAAATCGCGGATTTCAGTTGCTGTTGCACGTCCGATAGCAATGTCTTCTACCGACGGTACAGATTGTACTTCAATTGGCCAGTGGGACAGCGTTTCCAGAAGCCTCAGCCGCTCGCCTTTTTTAATGTTGTTGATCGCAAGCAGCAATTTAACGGGGCTATAGAGCGGCCTCAGCTTTTCAAACTCGTCACTGTTATGAACTCTGATGCCACAGATGATTTGCCCGATCTTTTCTTCGTCGTCATCCAGAATGACAACAGGATGGTATTCATCCCCCTGAATCAGGGCATGAACCAGTTCTCTTCCGGTAGCACCTGCGCCATAGATAAAAATGTTAGGTTTCTGGCGCTTATAGTAATGATAATAAAATGTGCGTAGCAGGACGCGCGGGCTGCCAAGCGCTAGTGTCGCGATGCCAGCATAGATAAATGGTACGCTGCGTGGCACAAAGGACTGGAAAAAGAAACTGCTGATGGCCAGGCTTATGGCTGACAGAAAGACTGACAGGAAGACATTGCCGATTGCTGGCAGCATCATATAGCGTAACACCGCGCGATACATGCCACAGCGAATGAATACCGCAATGGTGATGGACAATGTGACCAGTACGCTTGAGATCTCTGCGACACCGACAGGAAAATGCCAGGTTCCCAGACGAACCGCAACGGCCAGATAAAGTGAAGTAACTAGAGCAACTACATCGTACAGTATGGTCAGAATGCGCTTGTTTCTGCGTTCTGTCGTCAGGAAAAACAGAATAATATTGAGCATCTGTGGCCTGAATGTCCTTGTAAGACAACGAGTTGAATATCCTGTTCGGATAGTGTAGTCGGCTGGTGAATGCTTCGCCAGTTGTGAAACTCTTAATTTCTGTCAGGTCATCTCCAAGGTACTCTCAGAATCTGTGCAGAGGAAGGGAATAACATTGAAAATTTTGGTAACAGGTAGTGGAGGATTTGTGGGTTCCCGGGTTGTCACGCTGGCGAACAGGCAGGGTATCGAATGTATTCTGCATGGCCGAGAGAGCGGCTACGGAGGCGATAGCGCGATATTTCGCGCTAATCTGGGTGCGGCAACAAACTGGATGCCCGCTCTGGCAGGTGTGGACGCAGTGGTGCATTGCGCGGCCAGAGTGCATCAGATGCAGGATAGCGAGAATACGCTGCATCGTTACCAGAAAACGAATGTCGACGGCACGCTGCAACTGGCAAGGCAGGCGGCACTGGCTGGAGTGAAACGTTTTGTTTTTCTCAGTTCTGTCAAAGTGAATGGTGAGTCCACGTTACCTGGGCGACCATTTCAGCCTCCTGTTTCGCGCATACCGCAAGACCCCTACGGACGCAGCAAATATGAAGCCGAGCAGGGGTTGCTGCAACTGGCACAAGAAACCGGGCTGGAAGTCGTGATCATTCGCCCTCCACTGGTCTACGGACCGGGAGTGAAAGCAAATTTCCATACGATGATGCGCTGGGTTTCTCAGGGGATCCCTTTGCCGCTGTCCTCGGTCCATAACCAACGCAGTCTGGTGTTTATTGATAATTTAGTTGATCTGATCCTGCTTTGCCTGCGCCATCCTGTGGCGGTCAAAAACGTGTGGCTGGTGTCGGATGATCATGATGTCTCTACGGCTGATTTGCTGGCGGATATGGCGGTGGCACTGGGCGTGTCGTGTCGTAGCTGGCCATTACCCCCGGTTATCCTGCAAACGGTGGCGAGGTTATCTGGTAAATCGGCGGTTGCTGAACGTTTGCTGGGGTCGCTGCAGGTTGATATCAGTGCAACCCGGCGGCTGCTAGGCTGGCGGCCTGTAGTCCCTTATGATCAGGCGCTGGCTATGACGGCACAGGCATTTCTGGCAGAAAAAGCGGGTATTGACACCGCCAGTGATAAAGAAGGTAAGTGACATTATGTACCGTGTACTGGATTTTTCTTTGGCTCTTATTGGCTTGCTGTGTCTGTGGCCACTCATGTTGATTGTTTATATCGTTGGCATGCTGGACACCGGTTCACCGATTTTTGTTCAGCAACGTGTCGGGCAGCATCAGCGCCCGTTTAAACTCATCAAGTTCCGAACTATGGCTGTCACCACTGAATCTGTGGCGACGCATCTTGCCAGCCGTCACGCAGTAACCCGATTAGGGCGTTTTTTACGTAAGACCAAACTTGATGAGTTGCCGCAGCTGATTAATGTGTTGCGTGGCGAAATGAGTCTGGTGGGGCCGCGCCCCTGTCTGTTTAATCAGCATGAGCTGATTGCCACCCGTGAGCAGCGAGGCGTGTTTCAGGTGCTGCCGGGTATTACCGGGCTGGCACAGATCAATGCGATTGATATGTCTACGCCGGAGAAGCTGGCGGAATGGGATCAGCGAATGATCAGCAGCATGAGCATCCGCAATTATTTTCTTTATCTGCTTTGTACAGCAGTGGGGGGCGGTGCTGGAGATCGTATTCGCTAGTCTGACAGCACCTCAGGCAGCGATTGCACGCAGACGTGAATCAGGTGGCGCGCATCGCCACCATCTGTGACTGGCGGATTCAAGTTCAAAGTGCAACGCTAAGCCGCCTGTCTTAACTCTGCAAAGACCACTGAAGGCTGCCGGAACCCGAGGCATTTTCTTGGC
>NZ_CBFFRK010000117.1:0-13878 GCF_965644245.1 Erwinia sp. V71 | reverse complement strand
CTTATCGGTAGTTAACCCTTCCTCCTACACTCTCCACAATCATGTCCGAGCGTTGCACTTATTATCTGAATTCGCGGGTAATTCGGTTTATTCCTGGTGAAATATTTCGTGTTTATTGCCGATGGGATTTTTTGAAATAATTACTCATACCTTCCTAAATAACTCTACAAACGCGGCATTATTCCTCCACTTTTATTTCGTAAAGTGATAGCCAACACAGAAGAGAAAGGGAGTGAACTATGAAAGCAGTCATTAAAGCAGTATCGCTGCTTGCTGTAATAACCATGCTGAGTGGTTGTATTGTCGCCCCCGGACATTATCACGACCGTGGCTGGCATGGCGGCGGTGGTGGCTGGCACGATCGTGGCGGCCCGGATCGCGGCTGGCATGGCGGACCGCATCGCGGAAGATAACAGGGCAAAGCCTGCATACAGCAAAGCAGTAAAAGCAGTAAAAGAAGTAAAAGCAAAAAAATTGGGCGGGAATTTTCCCGCCCTTCTCTTTTTCTGTCGCGCTAGCTTTTAATCTGATAATTGCACTGATACCAGACTTTCTTTAATCCTGGCAGATGGCTGTCCTGCTCAGGCAGCGACTGGGCCATATCAAAACCGCGCTGACCACAATAAGTCGCCAGATCGCTCATCATCGCCTGGTGGTTCACTTTCTGCGGATCAAAACGGTACTGCACGGTGTTGGCAACCGGATCTTCATCCACTTTCTCAAAAGCGCCGGGTTTGCTGGCAGTACAGCCAGCCAGTAAAAGCAGCGCTAGTGCGCCGAAAATCTTGAATTTCATCTTTTTTCCTCACATCGCTGCGCAGCATAGCAAGCCAGCCGGTAGCCACCATCGGAACAGGGCTGAAAGGGCATAAGTAAATGCGATATTTACCAATTGAATCGATTCACTAAAACGAATGGTGCTGGCTGCGCCCGGGTGTCATCATGCAGTCAGACATCGAAGAGAGTCTGTGCCATACACCAGGTTTTAAACATTACTACAATGACTTGGCCTGTTTATGCCCGCGGCGAGCGGGCTTTTTTTTGCTCGTTAGCCGCCGCTGGCGCCGAGCATCATACGCAAAACGTTGGCCGCTTGTTTAGGAGGAAGTGCCAGAATCGCCTGATAGAGATCGATCGTCATATCGCACATTTCATTATGATCGACACGAATATCGGTTGGTGCGTTCAGCATCTGCAGTTTACTGCCCCACTTTTCATACAGCGTACGCACAATTCCCTGCATGCTCTGACGTGCCACGGGTAAATCAACACTGATTTCCGGCCCGGTGCTGGCCGCCAGCAACGCGTCCATTTGTTGCAGGTCCTGCTGCTGCAGTTGCGGTGGTAACTGCCCGATGGTATTCACTTCACCGCTGAGTTGCGGGAACAGGAACTGGAAACAGAGTTCACCTGAGAGCTGCCGCAGGCTTTGCATCTGGCGCACACTCATCCGGATATAGTCGATCACGGCACTATCCTGCGCCCGTCCGACGCGCTGATTCAGCAAATCAGCCAGCATGGGCCGCAGCTGAGCAATCGCTTTGTCTGTCTCTGCGCCATTACGCACGCTGATCACCAGCTCATCATTTAACTGCTTATATAACGCCGGGTCCTGCTGTTTGATGGTGCGATACACCAGCATCGTCGCCAGTTGCTGCTGCGCGGCGTCAAGACGTGCCGCCAGTTGTTGCTGAGGCTGAATCCAGTGCAGCCACGCCATATTGCCCGCCACCAGCGGCACCGCAACCAGTAACAGCGCCAGCCAGCGGGAGATCTTCGCACGGCGTACCAGCCAGAAAGCCAGCAGGGAAAGAACGATCAGGGCAACAACTGAAGGGATAAGGTTAATTTCAGACAAAACAATTTCCATTATTTAATGCACAGGGAAGAACGCTGCGCCTTCCCGGGAAGTCATTACAGCAGATTGACATGAGCGATACGCGGCGTTTAATCCGCCCGCACATCCACCAGCACCGGGCAATGGGCATGCTCAATCACCGCCGCACTGACTGAGCCTTTTAACAGGCGATTAAACGGTGACAGATGACGGCGGCCCATAATAATCATTGCCGCCTGCAGCAGATCGGCCTGCGCCACAATGGTTTCCGCCGATTCACCGGCCACCACGCGCCCACGCGCCTGTACCCCCGCGCGCTGCAACTCCGCCAGCGCCTGGCGTACCACCGCTTCCGCAGTATTCTGCTCATCCTGCGCCAGCGCAAAGTCCGCCGGATCTTCACCTGCAGTAAACTCCAGCGGTGCATTGCCGGCAGAGTAGCTGGCATCCACACAGCACACCACCACCACCCCGGCCTGCTGTGCCTGCGCCTGCTCAATCGCCAGGCTCACCACTTTGCGGGCATGCGCTGAATTATCGACTGCCACCAGTAACGTTTTCATTTTATTCTCCGGTTAATCGCGTGCGGTCACTTTGCCAATCTCGCGCGTCATCGCCTCTTTGCACTTAAGGATCTCAGTGCGGAATAACGCTTCATATTTCTGAAAACGTGGGCACGGCACCAGCAGGGAGACGCTGAAACGGCCAAATACCGTATCAAGCGCCACCGCCATGGTGGAAATCCCTTCCAGGGTTTCGCCGCGGTCGTACGAAATGCCGGTTTCGCGGATTTCCGTCAGATGCGCCAGCAGTTCCGGCAGCGTTTTTACCGTGTTTTCTGTCATCGCCGCATACGCATCACCCACCAGCGTACGCACATCTTCGTCACTCTCCAGCGCCAGCAGCGCACGTCCGCCAGAAGTACTGTACAGCGGCAGATTCAGTCCCATCCGTGGCACAACGCGCAGTTCACGATCTGCCACCACATAATGCACGATCGCCAGTTGCGTCCCGCTGGCACGCGCCAGTGACACCGTTTCACCGGTCGCATCACACAGCGTTTGCAGGATCGGACGGGCAATATCAGAGACATCGGTATGCACGGCGGATAACAAGCGTAATAACGCCGGACCAAGACGCACGCCACCCGCGCCCTGGATGCGGATCATCTGCACCGAATCCAGCGCGGCCACAATACGCTGGACGGTTGAACGCGGCAGATCCACCGCCTGCGCGATCTCGCCCAGACTCATGCCATTCGGCTGCTCGCCTAATATATTCAGTATTTTCGCGGCGCGGGTTATCACCTGAATGCCACCCGTTTTTTCATCATCACCGCGTTGAGGGTTGTCAGACATGCTGTTCTCTTCCTTGTTCAGGCCGTCGCTACTGTAGCGCTAATTGCGCACTTTTTACAGCCTGTACCGCATTGCAATACAACAAACCGCGATGTAACATGCCTCTCCGCTGTATCACATCGCAATACAGTGCATCACATATAACAAGAAACTCTGGAGCACCTGTTATGAACGGTCAGCCTTCGCCGGCGCCGGTTCCCCATCCTTTTACCCTGCGTCTGGCGCTGGGACTGGTCGGGGTGCTGATCGCTGCGCTTACTGCCGGGTTAAACGATCGCGTCACCGATATTGCACTGGCCGATATCCGGGCAGCGCTGGGCATCAGCTACGATCAGGGCAGCTGGATCACCGCGCTGTACCAGGCGGCGCAGGTGGCATCGATGATGATCGCCCCATGGTTTGCCGTCACGCTTTCTTTACGCCGCGTTACCCTCGGCGTTGCCAGCGTTTTTACTGTCACCGGCGTATTACTGCCGTTTGTCACGGATATCCAGCTGTTTCTGCTGTTGCGCGTGATCCAGGCACTCTGCGCAGGCGCATTCCCGCCGATTCTGATGACCGTCGCGCTGCGTTTCCTGCCGCCAGGGATTAAATTGTTTGGCCTCAGCGCCTATGCCCTGACCGCCACCTTTGGCCCGAATATGGCCGCCTCGCTGGCGGCATTCTGGACAGACAGCATCGGCTGGCAGTTTGTCTTCTGGCAGGTCGCGCCGCCAATGCTAATCGCCATGCCGCTGATCGGCTGGGGATTGCCGCAGGACCCGGTACGTCGTGAACGCTTCAGGCAGATGGACTGGTTTGGCATGCTGACTGGCGGCAGCGGCATTGCGCTGCTGATTCTGGCGCTGACTCAGGGGGAACGCCTCGACTGGCTGAATTCACCGCTGATTAGCGCCATGCTGTTCAGCTCGGCGGCGCTGTTGCTGGTGTTTCTGATCAACGAATGGTTCCACCCGCTGCCGCTGTTCCGCTTACAGATGCTGCAACGTAAAAACCTGATCCACGGCCTGCTGGCGCTGGCCGGGGTACTGACCGTCGCGCTGTCAGGCTCGGCGCTGCCTTCCGCCTATTTTGCCCAGGTTGAAGGTTTCCGCACCTTGCAGTTCGCGCCGCTGGCGATGGCGATCGGTTTGCCGCAACTGCTGATCGCACCGCTGGTGGCGGCCCTGCTCAATCTGCGCTGGATCGACTGCCGCTGGATGCTGACCGCGGGTGCTGCACTGCTGATCGGCTCCTGTGTGCTGGGATCGCAGCTGACCAGCACCTGGGCGCGGGAAAACTTCTGGCTGATTCAGCTGATGCAGGCCTTTGGTCAGCCGATGATGATTATTGCGGTATTGATGAGCGCCACCAGCGTGGTGCTGCCGCCGGAAGGGCCGTTTGCCGCCGCGATGTTTAATACCGTGCGCGGTGTCGCCAGCGTGGCGGCCAGTACGCTGGTGCAGAGTTTCCTCAGTCAGCGCGAAAAATTTCACTCCCATTCACTGCTCGATCAGGCGGCAAACCGTGGCTGGTTGCTGAGCGCCGAATCCTCGGCCAGCGCCACTGCCTCCACGCCTCTGCTGCCCGATGGCAGTATCAGTTCGGCGGAAAATATCGCCCGTTTCTCCACACTGGTGAAACACCAGGCGATGGTGCTGAGTATCAGCGACGCCTACCTGATGCTGATCGGTTTTTCCCTGCTGCTGGTGGTTCTGACCGCCTGGCTGCCAAAACGAGTCTGGCCGCCACAAACCCTTATTCAACCTGCTACGCACACCCCGGGATAATGATTATGCGTGTTACACCTGCCAAACGAACTCTGCTGCTGGCGTTATTGCTGGCGATCCTGCTGCTGATGGCGCTGTTTGCCTGGCACAGCCTGCACAGTAACAACTATCGCACCGATGACGCGTACGTCACCGCCGATTACACGCTGGTGGCGCCGAAAATTTCCGGTTATGTCGCCAGCGTCAATGTCAGCGATAACCAGGCGGTGAAGGCTGGCGATCTGCTGGCCACACTGGACGACCGCGACTACCGCGTCGCGCTGGAAACCGCGCAGGCAAATCTGCAGATCAGCCAGGCCAAACTGACCAGCATCGAAGCCCAGCTGGAGCAGCAACAGGCAGTAATCACTCAGAAACAGGCGGCGGTCACCTCCAGTCAGGCATCATTAAGTTATGCCGACCAGAATGCCGATCGCTATCGCCGCCTGCTGAAAAGTGGCACCGCAACGGCCGATGAACAGCAGAAAGCCAGCTCTACTATGCGCGCGGCAGCGGCGCAGGTTCAGCAGGATCAGGCCGCAGTCGTCGCTGCGCGTAAAGAAGTAGGGATTTTGCAGGCCAGCCAGCAGCAGGCGCAGGCCGATATCGCAGCAGCACAGGCCAGTGTCGACCAGGCGCAGCTGAATCTTTCCTACACGCGCATTACCGCGCCGGTGGATGGCAATATTGGTCAGCGTGCTGTGCGTCAGGGCGCTTATGTCTCCGCAGGTACGCGTCTGCTGGCCGTGGTACCACTGGAACAGAGCTATATTGTGGCGAACTTCCTTGAAACCCAGCTGGCGCATGTGCAGAGCGGACAACAGGTCGACATCAAAGTGGATGCCCTGCCCGGTGCGCGTTTCCGTGGTCACGTTGACAGCGTTGCCCCGGCAACCGGCAGTACCTTCTCCGCCATTACCGCCGATAACGCCACCGGTAACTACACCAAAGTCGTGCAACGCCTGCCGGTAAAAATCGTGCTGGAGCCCGGCCAGCCGGACCTTGCGCGCCTGCGCGTCGGCATGTCAGTAGTGCCACAGATATTGGTAAAATAATTGTGAGCATTGTCTCAGAACAAGACTATTTATTTTATCGCACTTTAAGCGTAGATTAGTCGCGATCCTGCTCCGGGTTTCCCGGGGCGACGCGGGATAAAAGCGTGTAGCACCCTAATAAGCTCACCTTTTTGACCGAACTGTTTGTGTTGCACGGGTTTGGGATCGCCATTGCCGCAGTCGCTCACAGGAGTCGTCTGGTGAAATACGCATTGATGGGAGTGTCGTTCTTCCTGTTGGTCTGGGTTGGCACTTTTTTCCTGATGGTCTAAAGCCAGTTACCCTTCAGGCATTGTACCTGGGATGAAATGAGGGCGACATTGATGTCGCCCTGTTAGTTTTACTCTTCTGCTTCTGCACTCTTCGCCGTGACCGGCAATATACCATCGGCACGGAACATCGCTTTGATACCGCGAACCGCCTGACGAATACGATCGCTGTTCTCAATCAGTGCGAAACGCACGTGGGTATCACCGTAGTCACCAAAACCGATACCTGGCGAGACACACACCTTCGCTTCCTGCAGCATATGTTTGGCAAACTCCAGTGAGCCAAGATGGGCATAGTGATCCGGGATCTTCGCCCAGACATACATTGATGCCTTCGGCATCTCCACCATCCAGCCCGCTTCGTGCAGCCCTTTCACCAGCACATCGCGACGGCGCTTATACTGCTCGGCAATATCGCGCACGCACTGCTGCTCGCCTTCCAGCGCAGCAATGGCCGCCACCTGCAGCGGGGTGAAGGTGCCGTAATCGTGGTAACTCTTGATACGCGCCAGCGCGCTGACCAGCTCTTTATTTCCCACCATAAAGCCGATGCGCCAGCCCGCCATGTTGTAGCTTTTCGACAGCGTAAAGAACTCCACCGCCACATCGCGTGCGCCCGGCACCTGCATAATCGATGGCGCTTTCCAGCCGTCATAGACAATATCGGCGTAGGCCAGATCGTGCACCACCAGCACATTGTACTGCTTCGCCAGCGCAATCACGCGCTCAAAGAAGTCCAGTTCCACGCACTGCGCGGTCGGGTTTGACGGGAAGCCGAGGATCATCATTTTTGGCTTCGGATAGCTTTCGCGAATTGCACGCTCCAGCTCATTGAAGAAGTCGACGCCCGCCACCAGCGGCACGGAACGCACCTGCGCACCGGCAATGACCGCACCGTAGATATGAATCGGATAGCTGGGATTCGGCACCAGCACGGTGTCGCCATGGTCCAGCGTGGCCAGCATCAGGTGTGCCAGCCCCTCTTTGGAACCGATGGTGACAATGGCTTCGGATTCGGCGTCAATCTCCACCTGGTAGCGATCGGCATACCAGCGTGAAATCGCCCGGCGCAGACGCGGAATACCGCGTGACGTGGAGTAACCATGGGTGTCCGGGCGCTGCGCCACGGTACAGAGTTTTTCCACGATATGCGGCGGGGTGGCGCCATCAGGGTTGCCCATACTGAAATCGATAATATCTTCGCCGCGCCGGCGCGCAGCCATTTTCAGTTCAGCAGTGATATTAAAAACATACGGGGGGAGACGTTCAATACGGGAAAAACGACGAGTTGAGCCGTTGTCAGCCATAGCATCCTCTTGATTTACGTAAGCGCCCGGACCGTCCGAGCGACGCTGACCACCATTGTGGCCGAAGAATGAACATAGCCTGATTGTTTACCGCTTGTCGAGAGGCGGAATAAAATTTTCTTATTCGTCGTTATTCAGGCGGCCAAACACCCAATCGTCCACCCACTGTTCACGCAACAGATAATTATCCCGCAGCGTGCCTTCCAGCAGAAAACCGTTCTTCTCCAGCACCCGGCGCGAAGCCCAGTTCCCTTCCACCACTGATGCGGTCAGTTTGTGGAACTGGCACTCAGCAAACAGGAAATCACACAGCGCCTGCAAGGCTTCGCTGCCATAGCCATGACCCCAGCAGTCAGGCAGCAGCGTGTAGCCCACCTCCACCTGGCGATACGGATACCACTGCGAGTTGGCCCCCAGCAGCCCAACCGCTTCGCCGTCGGCGCGCTGGCGCACAGCGAGACACAGCATATGCGTGCTGGTGATTTGCCATGGTGCAAGGCGTTCTTCGAAGCGCTGGCGGATATTTTCCGCAGAAGGAATAGCACTCACCCACTGCATCACCTGCGGGTCATTGTGAATGCGCAGGAATAACGGCCAGTCCTCCGGCAGCAGTTTGGTTATCTCTAAACGCCCGGTAGTCAATTGCATAACGCCCTCAGTAAATAAGGAAATTTAACTTTTCCTGCCGACCTTTAATTCCTCTTTTATCACACTAACGGCGGCAAAAAAGACTAACATGGTGAATAATTAGCCTGAAAAGGCTTTTTTCAATCGGATAACGACATCCGTATAATATTACTCAGACTTTCCTCTTTTTTATCATCTGCGCCAGAATCAATTGCCGTCCGACGGGTGATAAACAGCAAAATTGATCTCATCCCTGTTTGCTGCAAACTCTCCACGGCTTACCTGGCACATTGGTGCGAGTTTCCTTATTATTGGAAACTCAAGTCATAGCCTTACGGGATGTCTGTGCAATCCATTTTTGAAATGCTACTGGCGGTATTTGACCGCGCGGCACTGATGCTTATCTGCCTGTTCTTCCTGACGCGTACCCGTCAGTTTCGCCAGCTGCTGCAAAAAGATGAACATTCGCGCCAGGAGCTGATCGCGGTTACCGCCATCTTCTCACTGTTTGCGCTGTTTGGCACCTGGAGCGGTATCAATGTCGATGGCTCGCTGGTCAACGTGCGCGTCATTGCGGTGATGTCCGGTGGCATTCTGTTCGGCCCGTGGGTGGGTATCGCGACCGGTACGATTGCCGGGGTGCACCGCTTTCTGATCGATATCCATGGCGTGACATCGGTTCCCTGTCTGATCACCAGCATTATCGCGGGCTGCATTTCAGGCTGGATTAACCTGAAAGTTGCCAAAGATAAGCAGTGGCGTATTGGTATTTTCGGCGGCATGTTGTGTGAATCCCTGACCATGCTGCTGATTGTGCTGTGGGCCAATCCCATGTCGCTGGGGCTGGAGATTGTCAGCGAAATCGCCATTCCGATGATCCTCGGCGCCGTCTGTATCGGCCTGATTGTGCTGCTGGTGCAGAGTGTGGAAGGGGAAAAAGAGGCTATTGCTGCGCGGCAGGCCAAGCTGGCGCTGGATATTGCCAATAAAACCCTGCCGCTGTTCCGCCACGTTAACAGCCAGTCACTGCGCAAGGTGTGCGAAATTATCCGCAGTGATATCAACGCCGACGCTGTCGCGATTACCAATAAAAGCCAGATCCTCGCCTATGTCGGCTTTGGCGAACAGAACTATCACAATGGCGATGATGGCATCAGCCCGACCACCGCGCAGGCCATTGCCACTGGCAGGATCATCATCAAAAACAATGATGAAGCGCACCGCACGCCGGAAATCCACTCGATGATTGTTATTCCGCTGCGCGAGAGCGGTGAAGTGACCGGCACACTGAAAATTTACTATCGCCACGCGCACCGCATCACCTGGTCGCTGAAAGAGATGGCAATCGGTTTGTCGCAGATTATCTCCACGCAGCTGGAGGTGTCGCGCGCCGAACAGTTACGTGAAATGGCCAATAAAGCGGAACTGCGCGCGCTGCAGAGCAAGATAAACCCGCACTTCCTGTTCAATGCGCTGAATGCAATTTCGTCGTCTATTCGCATGAATCCGGATACTGCGCGCCAGCTGATTATCAATCTGTCGCGCTATCTGCGTTATAACCTGGAGCTGAATGACGATGATGCTATCGACATTAAAAAAGAGCTGTACCAGGTGAAAGACTATATCGCCATTGAGCAGGCACGCTTTGGTGACAAACTGACCGTAATTTATGAAATTGACGAAGACGTCGCCTGCAAAGTTCCCAGTCTGCTGATCCAGCCATTAGTGGAAAACGCCATTGTGCATGGTATTCAGCCGTGCCGCGGCAAAGGCGTGGTGGTGCTGGCGGTACAGGACCAGGGCGATCGGGTACGTATCTCGGTGCGCGATACCGGCAACGGAATCAGTGAAGAAGTGATGGCGCGGGTCGAAAATAATGAAATGCCCGGCAATAAGATTGGCCTGCTGAATGTGCATCATCGGGTCAGATTGCTGTATGGCGAAGGGCTGCAAATCTATCGGCTGAATCCGGGGACCGAAATTGCGTTCTATATCAGTAAAAATGGTCACTCGTTGCCGGAAAATAATGTTTCACTTTCAGTGTAGTACGCTGCAATTATCGGGGAAGTGCTTGTGAATGCGATTATTGTTGAAGATGAATTTCTCGCCCAGCAGGAGCTGAGCTGGCTGATTCAGCAACACAGTAAAATCAACGTTGTCGCCAGCTTCGATGACGGGCTGGACGTCCTGAAATACCTGCAAACCAGTCAGGTAGACGTGATTTTCCTCGATATCAATATTCCGTCGCTGGACGGCGTGTTGCTGGCGCAAAACATCAGCAAATTCGCCCATAAGCCGTTGATTGTTTTCATTACCGCTTACAAAGAGCACGCAGTGGAAGCGTTCGAACTGGAAGCCTTCGACTATATTCTCAAGCCTTATCATGAGTCACGCATCGTCAGCATGCTGAATAAGCTGGAAACGACTTATCAGCATCAGCAGCAGGCGCAAATCAGCGGCAGCACGCAGACACGCAATGCGCCAATGACCATCAATTTAGAGAAAGATGAGCGCATTATCGTCACGGATATCAACGATATCTACTACGCAGAAGCCCATGAAAAGATGACGTTTGTCTACACGCGACGGGAAGTGTATGTGATGTCGATGAATATCACCGAATTTTGCAGCCGCCTGCCGGAGGAGTATTTCTTCCGCTGCCACCGCTCGTGGTGTGTGAATCTGAGTAAGATCCGCGAGATCGAACCGTGGTTTAACAACACCTATATCCTGAAACTGCGCGATCTCGATTTCCAGGTACCGGTCAGCCGCAGTAAGGTAAAAGCGTTCCGCCAGTTAATGCGCTTGTAGGCGGGATTCCCTTCCCGCCTGCTGCGATCAGAGAACCTGACCCAGCGCCTGACGCAGATGTGCACCCGCGCCAAGCAGTCCCGGCTGATCGTGGGTGATCAGAAACACCGGAATATCCGCCACGAAATCACGGAAGCGGCCTTTATCTTCAAACGCGCTGCGGAAACCTGACGCTTTAAAGAAATCGAGGAAACGCGGCACGATGCCACCGGCGATATACACGCCGCCAAATGTCGCCAGCGTCAGCGCCAGGTTGCCACCGAAACGCCCCATGATCACACAGAACAGCGACAGCGCCCGGCGGCAGTCAGTGCAGCTGTCCGCCAGCGCACGCTCAGTGACATCTTTCGGTTTCAGGTTTTCCGGTACACGATCATCTGATTTAACAATCGCCCGATACAGATTCACCAGTCCCATACCGGAGAGTAAACGCTCGGCGGAAACATGGCCCAGCTCGTCGCGCAGTACCTGCAGGATCTGGTCTTCTTCTTCGCTGTTGGCAGCAAAATCCACATGGCCGCCCTCACCCGGCAGGCTGACCCAGCGTTTGTCGACGTGCACCAGATGCGCCACCCCCAGACCGGTGCCGGCACCATACACTGCAATCGGCTTATCTTTCACCGCCGCTTTGCCACCAAACTGCAGTACATCGCTTTCCGCTAACATCGGAATTGCCATCGATATCGCCGTAAAGTCGTTAATCACTTCCAGATTTGCCAGACCGAGATTTTTCTTCATCTCTTTGCAGGAAAATGCCCAGCTATGATTGGTCATCTCAATCCAGTCATCTCCCACCGGGCAGGCGATGGCAATCGCGGCATCGGCAATTTTTTCCTGCGCATGCTCATCCAGGTAAACGCGGATCACCGCTTCCAGGCTGTCGTAGTCTGAAGTGGAAAATGTCTTAATCTGTGAAATAGCGCCGCTCGCCAGTTCACACAGCGCGAGGCGGGCGTTGGTGCCACCAACATCACCGACCAAAGCATAGTTCGTCATTGTTTTGCTGCTCCATTAACGTCAATGGCTATCACTATAAATTTCCCCTGGTCAAACGACAACGTCCGCACGGCAGAAACCCGCCAGAAAAATCCGTAACTTGCGATCCGCCGCGCGGTTCAGCATTGTGTAAGCGTATACACTGCTATGCTGTCTTGATTAATGACCCTCAACCAGCAGGATAACAATATGCATTATCTTCCCGACGCCGGGCGCTATGAGCAGATGGAATACCGTCGCTGCGGCCGCAGCGGTCTGAAACTGCCCGCTGTTTCTCTCGGTTTATGGCATAACTTTGGCGATACCACACTGGTGGATAACAGCCGCCAGCTGCTGCGCCACGCCTTTGATCGCGGTATCACTCACTTCGATCTCGCCAATAACTATGGCCCGCCGCCAGGATCGGCTGAAGAGAATTTTGGCCGTATCCTGCGTGCCGATTTTCTCCCTTACCGCGATGAGCTGATTATCTCCTCCAAGGCGGGCTACACCATGTGGGATGGCCCGTACGGTGACTGGGGATCGCGTAAATATCTGGTCGCCAGCCTCGATCAGAGCCTGAAGCGTATGGGGCTGGAGTACGTGGATATCTTCTATCATCACCGTCCTGATCCGGAAACGCCGCTGGAAGAGACCATGCGCGCCCTCGATCATCTGGTGCGTCAGGGGAAAGCGCTGTATGCCGCGATCTCAAACTATCCGGCGGATCTGGCAGCTGAGGCGATTGCGATTCTGCGCGATCTCGGTACGCCGTGTCTGATCCACCAGCCACGCTATTCGATGTTTGACCGCACGTCCGAAGGGGGCTTGCTGGATGTCCTTGAGCAACAGGGCGTGGGCAGTATCGCGTTCTCACCGCTGGCCGGAGGCATGCTGACTGATCGCTATCTGCAGGGAATTCCTGAAGATTCCCGTGCCGCCAGCGGCAGCAAATTCCTCAACAGCGACCAGCTGACAGAAGAGAAGATGGCTAAAGTTCGCCAGCTGAACCAGCTGGCGCAGGCGCGCGGGCAGAAACTGTCGCAGATGGCACTGGCGTGGGTGTTGCGTGGTGAGCGCGTGACCTCAGTACTGATTGGTGCCAGCAAAATCAGCCAGATTGATGATGCGGTGGGCATGCTGGCGAACCGTCAGTTCAGTGCTGACGAGCTGGCACAGATTGATGCGATTCTGGTGTAAACGTTTCCCCGCCATCGTCTGATGGCGGGATTTCATCTCATCCAGAATATTCCCAAATCAGATTTTCCTTACAGTTTTAAGAAATCGCCTGAATGCCAGTGACCTGGCCGCGGGATACTCTTGCCTTAACGGCGGCGCAGTTTACCGCTGATAAGGAGAAACAGATGAAACGTGCCATTATCTTTGCCGCTTTGCTGGCAAGCACCGCGCCTTTGGCTCTTCACACAGCACAAGCCAGCAGCGCGGAAATCAACATCGCGCCGGGCATTACCCTGCATCTGGGTGATCGCGATAACCGGGGTTATTACTGGGACGGCGGCCGCTGGCGTGATGACCGCTGGTGGCGACACGAGGAGTGGCGACGTCATCGTGAATGGGAGCGCGAGCGTGCATGGCGCGACCATGAACGCAGCCGCGAATGGCATCATCGCCATGATGATCGCCGGCCACCTCCACTACCGCCGGGGCCGCCAGGACGCTGGTAAACGACTCCGTAAAGAGCAGAAATGTGCGAACCGCCCCTTCCCCCATACCATGGGGGAAGGCTGGGATGGGGGAACAAATAACTCAGCATCTCAGACGCTTGCTCCCCCTCCCTGGCCCTCCCCCGCAAGCTGTACGGTCCGGGGACACAGTGAACACTTGTTCGGGGACATGGTAGACACTTACAACTAAGGCATAAGAACCCGTT
>NZ_CBFFRK010000116.1:0-14095 GCF_965644245.1 Erwinia sp. V71 | reverse complement strand
ATACAGCTCAGCTAAGGTAAGGCTAATACAGCTAAGGACTCCACTGAACCCCACCGATTAAATCGCACCTTCCTTAGTATGGAATCGTGAAGCGGTTCACAAAGCATCATCCGCGGCTTATGCGGTGATGCGACAGCTCACTTCACCACGCACATCGGCCGCCCGCAGATCGGATCGGCATGAATCTGCGCATCCACACCAAACACCTGCGCCAGCCGCTCAGGTGTCATCACCTGTTCGGGTGTGCCCTGCGCCACCACCCTGCCCTGCGTCATCATCACCAGCCAGTCACAGTAGCGGCTGGCCTGATTCAGATCGTGCAGTACCGCCACCAGCGTTTTGCCCTGCTGATTCTGCCGGTGCAGCAGCGCCATCAGCTCGACCTGATGGTTGATATCGAGGTAAGTGGTTGGCTCATCGAGCAGCAATAATGGCGTATCCTGCGCCAGTACCATCGCCAGAAAAGCGCGCTGCCGCTGGCCGCCGGAGAGTTCAGTCACGCGTGTATCCGCCAGTTCCGTAACCTGCGCATCGGCCATCGCCTGCTGCACTTTCTGCTGATCATGCTGGCTCAGTTTGCCCCACAGATTCAGCCACGGATTACGGCCATAGCCCACCAGTTCGCGCACCACAATGCCTTCCGGTGCCAGATGCTGTTGCGGCAGCAGGGCCAGCTGTCGCGCCAGCTGACGGCTGGAGAACCGGCTGATTGCCTGTTCACCGAGGCGAATCTCACCGGAAGATGGCGTAATCAGACGGGAAAAGCACTTTAACAGCGTCGATTTTCCGCAGCCATTAGGACCAATCAGTGCAGTGATTTTCCCGGCGGGGATCTGCAGAGAGACGCCGTTCAGCACCGTTTTCGCGCCATAACCGGCATACAGGTTGTCAGTGAAAAGTGGCGTCATCAGCGGTTTCTCATCAGTAGCCAGAAAAAGTAAGGAGCACCAGTCACCGCGGTCAGCACCCCGGCAGGCAGCTCCAGCGGCGGATGCAGCGTACGCGCCAGCACATCGGCCAGCAGCAGGATCAGTGCCCCGGTCAGCATTGCCGCCGGGATCAGCAGGCGATGGCGTCCGCCCACCAGCTTACGCGTCAGGTGCGGCGCGACGAGGCCAATAAAACCAATCGGCCCGCAGCAGGCAACCGCCACCGCCGCCAGTGCCGTCGCCAGCAGCAGTACCTGCAACTGTACGCGTCGCACAGCAATACCCAGCGTTGACGCACTGTCATCGCCCAGCGCCATCACATCGAGATCGCGACAGAACAGCAGACTGAGCGGCATCAGCAGCACCAGTGCAGGTGCCACAACCTGGACAAAATCCCAGCCGCGCCCCCACAGGCTGCCGGTCAGCCACAGCATGGCATTGTTGATTTCCAGCGGATGCGACAGCATCAGATAGTCGGTCAGACTGGCATACAGCGCGGTCAGCGCCACGCCCATCAGCGCCAGCCGTAATGGCGGTGAACGCCCGCACAGCAGATGCAGCAGTACAAACGCCAGCGCACCGCCGGTAAACGCCAGTGGCGGCAGCCACCATACCGCCAGTGCCGGAAACAGCATCAGCGCGCACACCGCCGCCAGTCCGGCAGCGTGGTTAACGCCGAGAATATCCGGCGATGCCAGCGGATTGCGGATCACCCCCTGTACCAGCACGCCGGACAGTGCCAGCGCCGCGCCCACCAGCATCGCCAGCAGCGCACGCGGCAGACGATAGTTGATCAGGGCAAAATGCTGGCTGTCATCCGGCTGCAGCGCGCGCCACATCTGCGGCAGCTCCAGGGTCTGTACGCCATAACGTAACGATAAAGCAAAGGCTATCAGCAGCAGTGCCAGCAGCAGAGTCAAACGAACGGTTTTCACAGATACCTCCGCACCAGCCAGACAAAGCACGGTGCGCCAGTCAGCGCCAGCACCACCCCGGCGGGCAGTTCACCCGGCCAGGCGAGCACCCGCGCCAGCAGATCGGCCAGCAGCATCAGTGAAGCGCCAAACAGCATGCTGACCGGCAGCATACGGCGCAGGTCATACCCTGCCCAGGCACGCGCCATATGCGGAACCAGCAGACCAATAAACGCCACCGGACCGGCGACACTGACACAGGCGCCGACCAGCAGCAGAACCAGCAAATTGATCAGCAGGCGCAGGCGCGGCAGATTGACGCCAAGGCTGTGTGCGCTCTCATCACTGACCTGCAACAAATTAAGGCGGCTGGCGAGCAGCAGGCAGAGCGGCGCAATCAGCAGCGGGAACGGCAACAGATGCCAGAATTCCGGCCAGCGCACATGTGCCACGCCACCGGCCAGCCAGTTGAGAATACCGTAGGCGTGATCTTCCGACAGAATCAGCGTCGCTTTGGTCAGCGCCACACAGAGTGCCGACACCGCCACCCCGGCGAGGATCAGACGGCTGCGATCCCCCGCCAGCTGCCAGCCACCACCGAGCAGCATTACCGCGCCCCAGCTGATACCGCCGCCGATGGCCGCTACCAGCGCGATGCTGTAGCCGGAGAACAGTGCCGGACTGAGCGCGCTAGTCAGCACCATCGCCAGCGAAGCACCCGCATTGATGCCAAACAGTGACGGCGATGCCAGCGGGTTACGCGTCAGCGTCTGCAACAGGCAGCCCGCCAGCGCCAGGCTTGCCCCCAGCAACATAGCGACCAGACTGCGTGGCAGGCGTAAATTCCACACCAGCGTCTGCGCCAGCGTGGCGGGTTTGCCGGGCAGTAAGGCGTGCAGCGCTTCCAGCGCCCCGGTGGGCACCGCGGCGCGACAAAACAGCGTCAGCCAGAAGCTGATCGCCAGCAGCAAAAGTGGCGCGAGCCAGCGCCAGACACCTCTTCTCATGGCGCTGCGTGGGTTGCCTGCTTATGCATAATCGCCACCAGCTCAGCACCAATTTTCTCTGCCGCCGCCAGTCCGCGCATCCGCGCCCAGGTGTTGCTGTCGACTGACGCGATCTGCTGCTGTTGCGCCGCCTGCAGCACCTGCCACAGCGGGTCCTGCTGCCACTGACGCACAATACTTTCGTCACGATAGTGCGCCACCAGCAGCCACTGCGGATTGATCGCCAGCAACTGCTCCAGACTGATATTCGCCAGTGCCTGCTGACCGACTGGCGCAGGCACCTCCAGCCCCAGCGCGGTTAACACACTGCCGGTATAGGAGTCGCGAGTATGCAGATTAAACTGCTGTTCGCGTGAGGTGCCAAACACCACCTTTACGCCCTGCGGCAGCTGACGCGCGAAGTCCTGCATCCGCTGATGATGCAGTTGCAGACGCTGCTGCATCTGCGCATCTTTACCCAGCACCTTGCCAATAATCGCGGCTGACTGCAGGTTCTCCGCATAGGTTTCATTGCGTGACTGCAGCAGCAAAGTCGGCGCAATCACTTTCAGTTGGCTGTAGATGCCACGGTGACGGCTGCTGTCAGCAATAATCAGATCCGGTTTCAGTGCCGCAATCGCCTCCAGACTCGGCTGCGAGCGCGTGCCGACCGACTGCCATGGCGCAATACGCTGGCGCACTTCCGGCAGAATGCGCTGTACGTCATTGTCATCGGCGACGCCCACCGGACTGACATCCACCGCAGCCAGCGCATCGACAAACGACAGCTCCAGTACCACCACCCGCGCTGGCGTGCTGTTCAGCGTAAAACTGCCCTGCTGATCCTGTACGGTTACCGCCTGTGCGGAGAGCACACCAGACATCACTGCGCCGATCGCCAGCGCCATTCGCATTAAATACGTCATACCTGCTCCTGGAAAAAAACAGCGGGCATCAGAATTTCACTGAGCCCTGCAGGTACACCGTGCGTGGCTGACCGGCATAAATACCTTTGTTATTGTCATCGAAGGAACGGGTGAAGTAGTGATGGTCAAAGATATTCTTCACGCCTACCGCGAGGTTAAGATGTGCCATCTCCGGGCCAAATTCATAGCCTGCGCGCGCGCCCCACAGCATAAAGCCCGGAATACGTCCGGTGCTGCCATCTGCACTCTCTGCGCGGGTGTTGGCGTTATCGGCAAACTGGCCGGACTGGTATTCACTGTTCAGGTTGAAGCGCCAGTTACCCGGGGTGTAATCCAGTCCCAGCACACCTTTGTGTTTCGAGGAGAATGGCACCTGATTGCCGTAGTTATCACCCTGTTCGCGGATCACCGCGTTGACATAGGTATAGCTGGCGTAGGCAGAGACATCGTCCAGCGCCGGTGACAGTGTCGACAGGTCATAACGCAGCTGGCTCTCCAGTCCGCTGTGGCGGGTTTTACCGCGCGCGTACACGTCGTCGGTAGTCTGGTTAGAGTCATACTGGTTGTTAAAGTTAATCAGGAACAGCCCGCCTTCCGCCTGCACATCACCGTTATCAAAGCGCGTACCCAGTTCCCAGGTACGGGCTTTTTCCGGTTCGATGCTGCGGCTGTCCACTGCTTTACCAATCTGGCTGTACTGCACCGCGCCGAAGGAACCTTCGGTGTTGGCATACAGGTTCCAGGCATCGGTCAGGTGATACACCACATTCAGTGCCGGCAGCGGCGCGTTGTAGCTGATCTCCTGTTGTGTCTCTTTGACAAAGTTATTCTGGTACGACTCGATATGCTCATAACGCATACCCGGCGTAATGGTCCAGTTGCCGATATCAATGCGGTCATCAATGTACCAAGCGTGCGCCTGAGTGCCGGACTGGGTATCGCGGTCCACTTCGCTGTTACCCGAAGGCAGCACACCGCTGCTGGCGAGGCTGATATAGCGCAGCTCATGGGTCGATTCGCTGACGTAACGGTAACCGACACCCACTTCGTGCGCGGAATCGCCCCAGTTAAAGCTCTGGCTGTAGCGCGGCTCAATACCGCGTACCCAGTATTCGCGTGGTGACAGCGTCAGGTTTTTGCCCTGATCGAGATAGCCGCTGCGCAGGGTATAGGTGTAGAAGCCCTGAATATTGAATTTATGCTGCTGGTCCGGCTGGAACTGATAACCGAGGCTGGCTAACTGACGACGGCCCCAGAACTCATCATACGGCCGGGTTGACTGGAAGCGGTCAGCATCATAATCCGCACGCGACAGGCCACCCGCCATCTCTGCGCGACCTTCGTAATACTGCAGCAGGCTGTTAAAGGTGTGTACCTCGTTCGGCGCATAGCGCGTTTTCAGCATCACATCATCGATTTTAGTTGAGCTGTGCTCGCGCCAGTCGCTACCACGGGTGCCTGAGTAAAGTAATGCCGCACCAAAGCCATTATCGGCGGTGCCACCGACCAGCAGGTTGCTGGTGCCTTTCGGATGATCCTGGTTGGAACCGGGACTCAGCAGCCCTTCCCCCCCGGCTTCAATGGCGAAATCCTGCGGTATCGCGCGGGTAACAAAGTTGACCACGCCGCCGACACTCTGCGGTCCATAACGCACCGCACCGCCGCCACGCACCACGTCAACCGCATCCATATTGCCGAGCGACACTGGCGCCAGCGACAGCTGCGGCTGACCATAAGGGGCAAATGGCACCGGGATACCGTCCATCAGCACCGTGGAACGGCTGGCCAGACGCGGGTTGAGACCGCGAATACCAAAGTTCATCGCCATATCATGGCTGCCGGTGCCGTTATTTTCCGGTGCATTGACGCCCGGAATACGGTTCAGCGCTTCACGCATGGTGATGGCACCGTTTTTGACAAAATCGTCGCGGCGCAACACGTCACGCGCACCGGGATGCTCGAACACATCGTTTTCACGCGCATCCGCCAGCCAGTCGCCGACCACGGTTAAAGTTGCACCGTCCGCCGCACGGTTTTCGCTGGCGGGTGTCAGGGTGAAGGTATTGTCGCCCAGCGCTTTCGCCCGCAGTCCGCTGCCGCTCAGCAGGGTATTCAGACCCGCTTCCGCACTGTACTGACCCTGCAATCCCGGGCTGTGCTTGCCGCGCGTCAGTGTCGCATCGACCGACAGACTGATCCCCGCCTGGGCAGCAAACTGATTGAGTGCCTGATCGAGATCGCCCGCCGCAATCTGATAGCTCGCCTGCGAACTGGCGGCCAGCACGACTGCTGGTGCCAGCAACGCGGCAGGAAGTAATGCACAGTGAATGGCCAGCGCCAGAGGTGTTGTTTTGCTAAACGCGCGCAGCGTGCGCACAGATAAACCGGACATACCGTCTCCCCAAAGATGGTGTTTTTTGCTGTGTTACTGAAGGAGTCGGATGAGAAAGAAAAAGGGACAAATGAAAATGCGATTTTTTATTATTTTTTTCGCACTGGCTGTCAGACCGCGCCCACCCTGACCCAGTAGCGGGTCAGCGTCTGCACATTCACCGGCAGTGTCTGTGCCAGTAAACGCAGTGCGCGGTCAGTATCATTGAGCGGGAAAGTGCCGCTGACACGCAGATTTGCCACGGCATCATCACAGCTGAGATGTCCCTGACGATAACGCGCCAGCTCGGCGATCACGTCGCCCAGCGGCTGATCGCTGACACTCAGCACGCCACGCAGCCAGCTGTTGCTGCCTGCGGCGACCGGCGTCAGCGGGCCAAAATCATCTGCACTGAAACGCACTGCCTGCCCGGCGTCCACACGCAGTAAGCGTTCAGGTTGTGCCGCCAGACGGATTTCCACCGCATGCTGCAATACCGACAGCTGGGTGGCCGCGCCAAGTTCACGCACCACAAACTCGGTTCCCAGTGCCCGCAGCGTGCCCTGCGCGGTTTCGACCAGGAAAGGACGCGGATCACGGGCGGTGGTAATACTGATTTCCCCCTGATGCAAACGAATCAGGCGCTGCTGCGCGGAGAAACGAATATCGGCGGCGCTGGCGGTATTCAGCGCCAGCTGCGAACCATCCTCCAGCCGCAGGGTTTTAATCTCACCCGTTGCCGTACGGCTGTCGGCACGCAGCCCCTGCCCGGTCGGTGACTGCCACAATGTCCAGCCACCACCGACACCCAGCAGCAGACAAAGGCCTTTCAGCACCCGGCGACGCGTCAGTTGCGCCTGCTGATGGGCATGGTTCAGCGTCTGATAGCCGAAATTGCCCGGCATACTTTGCAGCTGTCCCTGCAACGCCTCGACCCGCTGCCAGGCCCAGCGATGATCTTCATGCTGCTGATACCACTGCAGCCACTTCTCATTTTGCTGCGGCGTAACCTCATCCGCACCAAGCGTGGCAAACCATTGCGCCGCCATCTTTAGCGCCAGACGCTGGTAATCACTGAGGGTGGAGGAACTCACGGCATCAGCTCTGTTCGAGGCTGAACAGCAGGCAGTGTTCAGTGGCTTTCGCCATATACTTTTTCACCGAACTGACCGACACCTGTAATCGTTCAGCGATCTGCGCATAGGTCAGCCCTTCCAGCTGCGCCAGCAAAAATGCCTGACGCATTTTATCGCCGAGACCATCGAGCATCGCATCAATCTGTTGCAGGGTTTCCAGCCAGCAGTGGCGCTGTTCGGGTGAAGGCGCATGCTGTTCCGGCAGCAATGCCAGCATATCGAGATACGCCCGCTCCAGCGCATTACGGCGGAAAAAATCCACCATCACCCGCTGGGCCACAGTACAGAGAAAGGATTTTGGTTCGCGGATTTGGCTGGCGCTGTCGCCCGCCAGAATGCGAATAAAGGTGTCCTGCGCCAGATCTTCCGCGTCGCTGGCGGAACCCAGTTTTGCGCGCAGCCAGTTTTTCAGCCAGCGGTGATGCGCGCTGTAGAGGTGCGCAAAGTCACCCGCAGAGGAAGTGGCAGCAAGTGTCGACATATCAGGTTACATCACCAGACGGAAAATTAACCGGGGAGATGATAGTTGATAATGGTTATCACTACAATAACCATTCTTACTTACTGTTGTGCTTCACGCGGCAGCTTAAATCCGTGCCTCACGCCGTGCCAGCCATAACTGGGCACACTGTTCCGCCAGCGCCAGTGTGGGATCAATCGCTTGCGCCAGCAGCGGCGACGCCACGGCGTCCAGCGCCAGCGGCACTTCCGTGCAGGCCAGCACCAGCGTCTCCGCCCCGCGATCGAGCAGCGCCTGCGCCTGCAGGTTCAGCAGTTCGCCCCCCGCGCGCAGCTCACCGCGTTTCACCGCATAGCTACCCGGCACAAACCACTGCTGCAGCTCCTGCGCCGTCGGCAGCACACTGGTGCTGCCAATCGTCGCAAAACGCTGCTGGAACCAGCCGGCATCCAGTGTGCCCTGGGTGGCGATCAGCCCGACACGCGCCGGTTTGCTTTCCAGCGCCGCCAGCGTGGCATCGGCGATATGCAGTAATGGCGCGGCACTGTGCTGCGCCAGTTCGTCATACCAGTGATGCGCGGTATTGCAGGCGATAACGATATGGCTGACGCCAACCCGGTTCAGTTGCTCCACACCGTGCAGCAGTTGCGGCAACGGCGAAGGCCCGCGACCGGCCAGCGCGTCCTGGCGATCGGCAATCTGCGGCACATTCCACGCTACATGCGGGATCTGCTGCTGGTCGCGGCTGGCGGGCGTAGCGCGCAGCAGTTTAGCCATGAGGTCAAGGGTTGCCAGTGGCCCCATACCGCCAAGAATACCCAGCAGAAACGGCTGGCTCATGAGGACAGCGAATCCGCAATCACCTGACGATAGCCAAACAGCCCGGCAGCACCGCCAGTGTGGATAAACACCACATTTTCACCCTTGCGGAAATGGCCCTGACGGATCAGATCAATCAGCCCGGCGAAGCCTTTGCCGGAGTAAACCGGGTCCAGCAGAATGCCTTCATGCTGTGCCAGCAGCTGCAGCGCCTCCAGCATGCCGCTGGTCGGTAAACCATAGCCATCACCCACGTAATCACTGTTCGCCACCACCGCATCGCGCGCCAGTTCACCCGGCACACCCAGCAGTTCGCGGGTCTGCTGCGCCAGACGCCAGACGTTTTGCTCCTGTTTCTCGCGTGGCGCACGCACGCTGATCCCCAGCAGCGGAATGGCGCTGTGGGTCGCACTCAGCCCGGAGATCAGTCCGGCCTGAGTACCTGCACTGCCGGTAGCATGGACAATATGATCAATGCGCAGACGCTGCTGACTGGACTGCCAGAGCAGCTCCTCTGCGCAGGCGACATACCCCAGCGCACCGATGGCATTCGAGCCTCCGCCCGGGATCACGTAAGGTTTATGCCCCTGCGCACGCAGCGTTTCCGCATGCTGCTCCATCGCCTGCTGCATATCGGTGCCAGCCGGCAGATGAGCGATAATCTTGCCGCCCAGCAGGCCATCGAGCAGCACATTGCCCGACTGCTGGTACTCTTCGCCGAGCGTGGTGACGCGCTGTTCAAGGAAAATATGGGTTGGCAGCCCGAGCTTTGCCGCCGCAGCGACCGTCTGGCGCACGTGGTTAGACTGCGTTGCGCCCTGGGTAATGATGATATCCGCCTGCTGGTGCTGTGCATCGCCGAGTAAAAACTCCAGCTTGCGCGTTTTGTTACCACCGGTCGCCAGCCCGGTGCAGTCATCACGTTTGATCCAGATATTGGGGCCATCCAGCAGACGTGAGAGCTGCGTCAGCGCTTCCAGTGGGGTGGGAAAATGGCCGAAAGTGAGACGAGGAAAACGCGCCAGATGCATAATAACTCCTGTGAAATAATCGTGAACCCGCAGCGTAAAACCTGTTTACATAATGTCGTAACGGGCCTGAGTGAATATGCTGGCTACTATATTAATTATTGCGCTGCGCCTTACGACATTTTCCGGCTATGGTTATGAAGAATAAACATAATCGCCGGATAGCTGTTTTATTAACTTTTATTAGTTTTGCGCAAAGTGAAATAAATCGCTGCCGCATATCCCGGACGCAGATAATAGCGAAAATAACCTCATCATCTAACTTAGAAGGAAAGGGTATTTAACAGTTAACGCCCATTCCCTATGCTAAAAAACGCAATAACAGCAGTATGTTAATACCATCTGATACCAGGTAATGCCCTTTGCATCACCTGTTTTCCGTTCAGGAATGAACCTGACTTGCGCATAACCATTATATGGCGGCCACTGATGACAAAAATAAATAGCAAAACCAAACCCCTTGCCTGCGCCAGTCTGTTACTCGCGGCGCTCACTCTGCCTTTATCCGCCAGCGCGGAAGGACAACTGCGTATTGCACAACAATTCGGCATTGTTTATTTACTGCTGAATATTGCGCAGGTCCAGAAATTAATTGAAAAACACGGTAAAGCCGAGGGACTGGATATTCACGTCGATTACCAGCAACTCTCCGGTGGTGCCGCCGTTAATGAAGCGCTGCTTTCCGGTTCGGTGGATATTGCCGGGGGCGGTATTGGTCCGCTGTTTACCCTGTGGGATCGCACCAGAGATCGGCAGAATGTGCGCGCGGTGGTCGCTACCGGCCAGTTCCCCTATTACCTGATCAGCACCAATCCCAAAGTAAAGAGCATTGCCGACTTTACTGACAAAGACCGTATCGCCGTGCCTGCGGTGGGCGTTTCCGTCCAGTCGCGTTTCCTGCAGCAAGCCTCGGCAGAACTGTGGGGCGACAAAGCGTATAACCGCCTCGATAAACTGCAGGTCGCGCTGCCGCATCCCGATGCAACCGCCGCCATTATCAGCAACGGCACAGAAATCAGCGCGCACTTCAGTAACTCGCCATTCCAGGAACAGGCGCTGGCCGCCAACCCCAACGCGCATATCGTGCTGAACTCCTACACCGTGGCGGGTGGTGCCAATACACCGGTGGTGCTGTACACCACCGAGAAATTCCGTCAGGAAAATCCGCGCACCTACCGCGCCTTTGTCAACGCCATTGCCGAGGCGGCAGAGTTTACCGCCCAGCATCCGCAGGAAGCTGCCGATGCCTTTATCCGCGTCAATAACTCGAAGATCGACCGTAAGCTGCTGCTGCAAATTCTGCAAAGCCCGGAAGTGAAATTCACCGTCACACCGAACAACACCCTGTCGCTGGGGCAGTTCCTGTATCGCGTCGGTGCGATTAAACACAACCCGGAGTCGGTGAAGGATTACTTCTTTGATGACCCGCATGTGGCGTCCGGTAGCTGACACCGTTGTGCCCGGTTTCGCGCCGGGCATCACCCGACTGATAAAGAGGAAAACCATGACTTTTCAGCCATCAGACACGCCCGCGCCGCTGCTGCGCGTCAATGAACTGAGTCTGGAATACGCCACCCGCGAACGCCGGGTACGCGCCACCCATAACGTCAGTTTTGAGGTGTTTCCCGCCGACCGCTTTGTGCTGCTCGGCCCTTCGGGCTGCGGCAAGTCGAGCCTGCTGAAAGCCGTCGGCGGATTTCTGCCGCCGCTGAGTGGCGAGATCCTGCTTGATGAGCAGCCAGTGCGTCAGCCTGGCCCGGAGCGGATGATGGTGTTTCAGGAGTTTGATCAGCTGCCACCGTGGAAAACGGTACTGGATAACGTGCAGTTTCCGCTGCGCGTCACCGGCAAACTTTCCGCCGCCGAGGCGCGCGAGCAGGCGCTGCACTATCTCGAAAAAGTCGGACTGGCAGATTTCGCCGATGCCTGGCCGCACACCCTGTCAGGCGGCATGAAAGCGCGCGTGGCGATTGCCCGCGCCCTGGCGATGAAGCCGAAAGTGCTGTTAATGGACGAACCTTTTGCCGCGCTGGATGCACTGACGCGACGCAAAATGCAGCAGGAGCTGCTGGAGCTGTGGGAAGAGGTGCGCTTTACCCTGCTGTTTGTCACCCACTCGATTGAAGAAGCGCTGCTGATTGGCAACCGCATTCTGCTGCTGTCGCCCCATCCAGGGCGGGTTCGCGCGGAACTGAACAGTCACCAGTTCAACCGTGACGAGGAAGGCGGCGAAGAATTTCAGGCTGCCGCACGGCGGATTCATGACCTGCTGTTCCCGCCGTCTACCGCGCCAGCACCTGCGCCGGTACACCGGCCGCAGAGCCAGACCGCGCCCCTCTCTTCTCTGAGCTGATAAAGGTTTTCATGATGAATCAACATCCTCCTGTGCGCCCGGAATACCAGCGCGAACTGGCACCATTAGGCGATATTCCGCTGGAGCAGCCGCTGCCGTGGACACAACGGCTGTGGAATTTCACCCCGCTGCGCAAAACGCTGCTGCTGGTGGTGCTGGCGCTGTTGTGGGAAGCCGGCGCGCGCTGGCAAAACAACGATCTGATGCTGCCCGGTCTGATTCAGGTGGCGCACGCGTTTGTCGATGATATGCGCAGCGGCGAGCTGCCGGCGAAAATCGTCATCTCACTCAGTACGCTGCTGAAAGGGTATCTGATTGGTTCGCTGCTGGCGCTGGTGCTCAGCGCGCTGGCGGTCTCTACCCGACTGGGGCGCGACCTGCTCTCTACCCTGACCGCGATGCTGAATCCGCTGCCCGCTATCGCCCTGCTGCCGCTGGCGCTGTTGTGGTTTGGTCTTGGTACTAACAGCCTGATTTTCGTGCTGATTCACGCCGTGTTATGGCCGATGGCGCTGAATACCTGGTCCGGTTTTCTTGGCGTCAGCGAGACACTGCGCATGACCGGACGCAACTACGGTCTGAGCGGACTGCGCTACGTCTGGTACATTCTGGTGCCCGCGGCCCTGCCGTCGATTCTTGCCGGGCTGAAAATCGGCTGGGCATTCTCATGGCGCACGCTGATTGCCGCCGAACTGGTGTTTGGTGCCTCCAGCGGCCAGGGCGGACTCGGCTGGTATATCTTCCAGAACCGCAATGAACTGTACACCGACCGGGTGTTTGCCGGGCTGGCGTCGGTGATCCTGATCGGCCTGCTGGTGGAAACGCTGGTGTTTGCCACCATCGAGCGTCTGACGATTAAACGCTGGGGCATGCAACGCTAGCTCTGGCCTCCTCTCTGCCCGGCGACATCGTCCGGGCCGGTTTGCTTACTGTAAGGTTCAATTATGCCACTTCTCAGTCATACCTTTTTACGTGACTATCTTTCTCAGCATCTGTTACGGGTTAATGTTGCACCGGAGGTCGCCAGCGTGGTGGCGAATAATCTGGTCGAGGCTTCACTGAAAGGCCACGACTCACACGGCGTGACGCTGCTGCCGCGCTATATCGAGGCAATCCGCGTCGGTGAGCTGAACCCGCAGGCCACCCTGCGCCTGACGCGTGATGAAGGGGCACTGTTATCGTTTCAGGGCGACCGTGGTTTCGGTCAGTTGCTGGGACGTGATGCGATGGTTCACGGTATTGAACGCGCACGCCAGTACGGCGTGGCGGTGGTGGGACTGGCGCAGTCGCATCATCTGGGCCGCATCGGCGCGTTTGCCGAGCAGATTGCCGACGCCGGGCTGATCTCAATTCATTTCGCCAACGTCGCGTCGCGTCCGGTGGTGCTGCCGTTTAATGGCCTGTCGCCACGCTTTGGCACCAACCCTTTCTGCGTCGGTATTCCGGTGACGGATCAGCCGCCACTGGTGCTCGATTTCGCCACCAGCATGATCGCCGGCAATAAAGCGCGTATTGCCTGGAATGAAGGCCGCACCATTCCGCCGGGCTGTGCGGTGGATAACGAAGGCAATCCCACCGAAGATCCGCGCTGGCTGGTGCAGCAACCGTTCGGCTCACTGCTGGCGTTTGGCGGCCACAAAGGTGCCGGACTGGCGCTGGTGTGCAGCCTGCTGGGCGCGGCACTGACCGGTGGCGAAAGTGAACGACTGAAGAAAAGCAAAGGCGCAGGCGTGGTTAACAGTATGCTGTCGCTGATTATCAACCCTGAGCTGCTGGGCGGCGGGCCGGAGTGGCAGCAGGAGCTGATCGCCCAGTTGCAGTGGACGCGTGAAGGTCATGGCGATCGTGATGTGCTGCTGCCCGGTGAAGCGGAGCGTCGTCACCAGCAACAACGGCTGGTGGATGGCATTGACGTCGACGAAGTGAGCTGGCGTCAGTTCCAGGCGCTGGAAAACGCCAGTCGCGCTGAAGTATCCCATTTCTGACCAATTCATGCTGCCAGCGGGCCTGGCAGCCTTATTTTCGCTCCGCCGGTGTAATATCTTTATTATTTATATTAGCGGAGCAACACAATAATAATCTTATATAAGAATACAGATTGGCGGATTCAAGTTCGAAGTGCAACGCTAAGCCGCCTGTCTTAACTCTGCAAAGACCACTGAAGGCTGCCGGA
>NZ_CBFFRK010000115.1:0-14128 GCF_965644245.1 Erwinia sp. V71 | reverse complement strand
ATACAGCTCAGCTAAGGTAAGGCTAATACAGCTAAGGACTCCACTGAACCCCACCGATTAAATCGCACCTTCCCTAAACATCGAACCGATTTCTTCCAGCGAATCATTTAATGTCTCTGCCCGCGTGCGCACATTATCCGGCGCGCGGCTGGCATTCTTCGCCGCCGCCTGTTCGCCGCTTTTCAGTAACGCTTTTACCGTGTGTTGCAGGACCGGTATCGCGGGTTGCATCTTAATCATCGCCAGCACTCCCTGGTGTTAGTCACCCTCTTTCTGTGTCAGCTGGCGGCATTCGGTTCCCGCTGATGACAGAAAAAATTACCCGCCGATAATTTCTCTCCGTCACTAATGCAATTAGTTGCATAACGTCTGCGGAATCCGACACAAAATTCGTCTCAGATAACTCCTGGAAGGAAAAGCGAAGCAAGTCAAAACAACGGGTTAAACACGCAATCTGCGCTGGCATATCGCTTGCTATATCGCCAGCACAGTCGTGTTAACTTCGGAGAGAACATCATGATGAACCCAATCACCCCCACCCCCGCTGCCGCCCACCCTGCTGCTGAATTTGCCCTGCAGGTGAACTGGGATGAGGTCTTCCATCAGCACAATAAGAAGCTGTTAAACTTTATTCGCAAGCGCATCGCCAATCGCGATGATGTGGAAGATATTCTGCAGATGACCTGCCTCGAAGTGCTGCGCAATCGTCATAAGTTTGCGGGCGCGTCGCGACCGGAAACCTGGGTGTTTGGGATTGCGGTGAATCTGATCCGTAACTATTACAAAGGCCAGCAGGGGCGCTGGCTGCAGGACACGCTGGATGATGAGGTGACTGCCGATCTGCTGCTGGAAAATGATCCCAGTGATATTACCGAACACCAGCAACTGCTGGGCGTGACGCTGGATTCGATTGCGCGGCTGCCGGCAGATATCCGCACCATGCTGTCGATTCTGGTGGAGAGCGAGGGCAGCTATCAGGATGTGGCGCAGCAGCTGAATATTCCGATTGGCACCGTGCGTTCACGGCTTTCCAGGGTGCGCGAAGTATTGAAAGGTCATATCTATGCCTGACACCGGGCAGACACACGCGCATGCTATAGTTAGCATGATTATATTTAGCAAACTTCCAAAATAATCCGGGGCGCTGGGCCGTCCCGGCAGCAGAGATGTACTGTGACTGATCACACGACGGCAACTCAGAGGGATTTATGCTGCTGCAGAGTATGACCAACCGACAACCGCCAGCGGGCGTGACGTCCGCCAGATTATCAGACATTGCGCTGAATCGCGTGCATGACGCGGTGTATCTGATCGACAGCCAGTTACGTATCCGCTACGTCAATGACAAAGCCTGTCAGATGACCGGCTACTCGCGTCAGGAGATGGCGACGCTGCCGTTCTCCACCATCGAACATGAACTGCGTGACAGCGATGTGGTGACCTTATGGTGGAAGCTCAGCATGCGCCCGGAGGGGATTACTTTTACCTCGCAGCATACCGACAGCCGTGGCGAACTGTTTCCGGTGGAGATCAGCGCCAGCGCTTATGACAATCAGGGTGAAGTGCAGATCCTCAGCGTGGTACACGATGTGCGCGAGCTGCGCCAGCAGAAGGAGCAGCAGCGCCTGCGCGAAAAGCAGATGCAGCGCGTGGTGGAAAACTCGCCGGACCTGATCGCCCGTTTTGACTTGCAGATGCGCTGTATCTACGCCAATCCCGCCGTGCGCAGCTGCTTTGGCCTTAATGAACAGGATATCCAGCAGGCACTGACCGACAGTGTGCCGCGCGGTGAAGTGGGTCTCAGCTTCTTTAAACTGGTGTCGCAGACGCTGGTCAGTGAGAGTGACAGTGAAGATGAAGTACGCATTGACCGCCACGGCGAGACGCGGGTGGTGAATGTGCGTTGTGTGGCGGAATACGATCTGCGGGGCAACATCACCAGCGTGCTGGCGGTCGGGCGCGATATTACCGCGATCCGCCAGGCCGGGCAGGAGATGCGTGCCGCTCACCAGCAGCTGCGCCTGCTGACGCGCAATCAGGAACTGGCGCGCGAAGCGGAACGTAAACAGCTGGCGCGTGATATTCATGATGAACTGGGCCAGCATCTCACCTCACTGCGCACCGGACTGTCGCTGCTGTCGATTCGTGCCGATGAAGGCAGCGCGGTGATTCAGAGCCAGCTGGCAAACCTGACGCAACTGGTGGACAGCACCATTCAGGTGGTGCGCGATGTCTCCACCCGTCTGCGGCCAAATGTGCTGAATCTTGGCTTAATTCCTTCGCTGGAGTGGCTGCGCGATCAGTTTATGAAGAATGGCGGCTGCCGCTGCATTCTGGTAGCACCGGATGAGCACAGCGTGCAGCTGGATGAGGCGTCGCTGACCGCCGCGTTTCGCGTGGTGCAGGAGTCGCTGACCAACGCCGCACGCCACGCCAGCGCCAGTAATATCTATATTATTGTTAAACCACAGCCGGAGCGGCTGGAGATTGAAGTGGTGGATAATGGCAAAGGCTTTAATATCCATCGCGTGCATAAAAACGCCTTTGGCCTGCTCGGTATTCAGGAGCGCGGACGTATGCTGGATGGCGAGGTCACGATCACCAGCGAAGCGGGCAAAGGCACCCGGGTAAAACTTACGTTTCCCCTGAGCAGCAAAACCCCCACCTCCGGTGAGAGCAAAAAGGATAAGTAACGCATGGATCAACAGATAAAACTGATGATTGCCGACGATCACGCCATTATGCGTGAAGGTCTGAAGCAGATTTTTGCCCTCGACAGCAGTATCAGCGTGGTGTGTGAAGCGCCGGATGGCAGCCAGGTACTGGAGCGGCTGCGTCATCATGAGGTGAATCTGCTGTTGCTGGATATCTCGATGCCAGGCATCAGCGGTGAGGATCTGATTAACCGCATTACCCCGCAATACCCGGAGCTACGCATTCTGGTGCTGAGCATGTACAACGAGCCGCAAATCGCGCGCCGGGTACTCAACAGCGGCGCGCTGGGCTATATCACCAAAGACAAGCCGCCGGAAGCGCTGCTGCACGCCATCCGCACCGTGGCGCGCGGGGCGCGCTATATCGATTACGATCTGGCGCAGGAAATCGTTTTTTCTGACTATCAGGGCGGCAATCGCGCACCACATGAAAACCTGCCGATGCGCGAACGGCAAATCATGATTATGCTGGCGCACGGCGAAACCATTAACGCCATCGCCGATACGTTGTCCATCAGCAATAAAACCGTCAGCACCTATAAGTCGCGCATGATGAAGCGGATGAAATTCAGCAACAACGCCGATATCGTTAAGTATTCGCTGAATTACAATCTGGTGCAGTAACGCCTATGGATAAAGAAACCGAACTGAAAAAAACCAAACGCCTCGCCCTGCTGCTGCTGTGCTGCGCTGCCGGGATCTTTATCACCACCCTGTTCTTCCCACCTGGCTTCTGGGTCAGCGGCATCAAAGCGATTGCCGAAGCGGCGATGGTGGGCGCGCTGGCCGACTGGTTTGCCGTGGTGGCGCTGTTCCGCCGCGTGCCGGTGCCGTTTATCTCCCGTCATACGGCAATTATTCCGCGCAATAAAGACCGCATTGGCGACAATCTCGGCCGCTTTGTGCAGGAGAAGTTTCTCGATACCGACTCGCTGCTGGCGCTGATCCGCCGTCACGATCCGGCGCAGATTATCGCCAGCTGGCTGGCCGCCGCGGGCAATGCCGAACGGCTCGGTCGCCATCTGTTGCAGGTAATGCGCGGTTTTCTCGACCTGACCGATGACACGCGTATCCAGGGTTTACTGCGCCGTGCGGTGCATAAAGCGATCGATAAGGTGGATCTGAGCCAGTCCGCCGCGCTGCTGCTGGAGAGCATGACCAAAAACCAGCGCCATCAGGCGCTGCTGGATGCCGCCATTGAGCAGTTGCTGACGCTAATCAATAAGCCTTCCAGCCGTGAATTTATTGCCCTGCAACTGGTGCAGTGGATTAAGCGTGAGCATCCGATTACCGCCAAAGTTCTGCCCACCGAGTGGCTGGGCGAGCACAGCGCCGACCTGGTGTCGAAAGCGGTAAACTCGATTCTGGATGATATCGGCCATGACCCGGACCATCAGCTGCGCCAGAGTTTTAACCGTGCGACGGCGCGTTTTATTGAGCGGCTGAAGCAGGACCCGGAGATGGCACAACGGGCGGAGAGCATTAAAGAATATCTGAAAGAGGATGAGGCGCTGAATCGCTATCTGCTGGAGTTGTGGGGCGATCTGCGTGGCTGGCTGAAGCAGGATTTAAGCGCTGACAACTCACGCGTGCAGGCGCAGGTGGCGTCGGCGGGGCGCTGGTTTGGTGAGACATTACTGCATGACGACAGTCTGCGTGCATCGCTGAATCAGCATATGGAAGAGGCCGCCAGCACGGTCGCGCCAGACTTCGCGGCGTTTCTGACGCGTCATATCAGCGATACGGTGAAAAGCTGGGATGCGCGCGAGATGTCGCGGCAGATTGAGGTGAATATTGGCCGGGATCTGCAGTTTATTCGTATCAACGGCACGCTGGTGGGTGGCACGATAGGACTGGTGTTGTATCTGTTGTCGCAGGTGCCGCTGGCGATAACATTGTTGCAGTGAATTTCACGGCGAATAACAGCGTTTCTCAGGGGAGAGACACTCTCCCCCAAACGCCCTCGCAGGAAAGCGCTTAGCCGGAGTCAATGTTAGATCTGTTGCAACCTGAAATTCACACCGCACGCATGCGCATAACGCATCAGTGTTTCATAACTCATCTTTGTTGCATTCTTTTCCATACGAGACACGGTCGGGGGCTTAATCCCCATCCTTTCAGCAACCTGAGCAGATGTTAAACCGGCTTCTTTGCGCCATCCCTGTAACGTATCCTGAAGGCGTTCGCGTTCTACTTCAGCTTCGTATGCAATCCGGTATTCGGCATCAGACATTGATTCAGAATGGATCTGGCTGAGTGTTTTATATTTCACTTTTCATTTCCTCCAGTCTGCGGAAAGCCAGTTCTATCTCCCCAGGCGGCGTTTTCATCGACTTTTTGATAAATATGCGTAACAGGAAAATACGCTCGCCAGCCTGATAAACCCATAATCCCCGCGCGATGTCAGAGCCCATGGTCCGAATCTCAAATAAACCGTTCCCGAGGGGTTTCGTATCCGGTTCCCGGAGTGTTCTTGGGTCAGCTTCAAGTTTTTGCAGCAGCCTGACCATTTTAGCCCGCACAGCAGCAGGTAACATCAATAGCTCGGCTTCTGCTTCACGGTGAAAAATCACACTAAACACATATGTTCCTCCCTGAACAATATTAGCCTGCAGGCTAAGTTAGCATCCATGCTAACTTTTGTCTATTTTTCAACCTTCGACAGATCCGAAAGATTACCGCCGCTTCATCAGCATATACACACTGACAGCAAAGAAAGCACCGCTCGGCAGAATCGCACCCAGTACCGGCGGCAAGCCATACACCAGGCTCAGCGGACCAAAGATCTGGTCCAGCACGTAGAACAGGAAGCCAAAGCTAATCCCGGTGACCACGCGCACGCCCATCGACACACTACGCAGCGGACCAAAGATAAACGACAGCGCCATCAGCATCATCACCGCCACCGACAGTGGCTGGAAGATTTTGCTCCACATATTCAGCTGATAGCGTCCGGACTCCTGACCACTCTGCTTCAGGTATTTAGAGTAGTTATACAAACCGCGAATCGACAGCGCATCCGGGTCCAGTGCCACCACGCCCAGCTTGTCCGGCGTCAGATTGGTCTTCCATTCGCCACTGACCATCTGACTGCCCTTCACCTGCTTCGGATCGGTCAGGTTCGACTCATCGACCTGCGACAGCTTCCAGCTATGGCTGCCAGCGTCATAGGTGGCTGACGCCGCGTAACGCACATTCAGCAGGCGGCGCTGATCGTTAAAGTTGTAAATACTGATACCGTTCAGCTCGTTTTCGCCCTTGATGCGCTGGATGTAGATAAAACTGTTGCCATCCTTCGCCCACAGGCCGTTTTGCGTCGACAGCAGCGAACCGCCAATCAGCTGCTGCGCACGGTAGTTACGCGCCATCTGCTCACCCGCCGGGGCGACAAACTCACCAATCGCCATCGTCAGCAACACCAGCGGAATCGCCGTTTTCATGACTGACAGAGCAATCTGCAGACGGGTAAAGCCAGACGCCTGCATCACCACCAGTTCGCTGCGCTGCGCCAGCGTGCCGAGGCCAAGCAGCGCGCCGAGCAGCGCCGCCATCGGGAAGAAGATCTCAATATCCTTCGGCACACTCAGCAGGGTATACAGACCCGCGCCCAGCGCGGTGTATTGCCCTTCGCCGGTTTTGCGCAGCTGATCGACAAACTTGATAATGCCGGACAGCGACACCAGCATGAACAGCGTCATCATGATGGTGTTAAAGATGGTTTTACCGATATATCGGTCGAGTACGCCAAACATTACAGGCTCCCTCCGCGGCTGAAGCGGGCGCGGATGCGCCGCATCGGCACCGTATCCCACACGTTGAGCGCAATCGCCAGCGCCAGGTAGAACAGGTTCACCAGCCACATCCAGACCGCAGGATCAATCTTACCTTTGGCACTGTTGGACTTTAATGAGCTTTGCAGCAGGAAGAAGATCAGGTACAGCAGCATGGCCGGCAGCATCGACAGCACACGGCCCTGACGCGGGTTCACCACACTCAGCGGCACCACCATTAACGCCATCACCAGCACCGAGAAGATCAGCGTCAGACGCCAGTGCAGCTCAGTATGGAAGCGCGGTGTGTCCGATTTCAGCAAATCAGAGAACGTTGCCTGGTCGGCGTCATTCGGGTCAATCGTCGCGGTTTTGTAGCCCACAATCGCCTGATAGTTCTGGAAATCCGTAATGCGGAAATCGCGCAGCAACGCGGTGCCTTCAAAACGGGTGCCTTTATCGAGGGTGACCACCTGTGAACCATCACGACGCTGATCGATATGGCCGCTGTCTGCCAGCACCACCGAAGGACGCGCGTTACCGCTCGGCCGCAACTGGGCGAGGAAAACATGGCCAAACTGGTTGCCCTTCACGTTCTCGATAAACAACACGGAGTTGCCGTCGCTGGACTGCTGGAACTGCCCCGCCGCCAGCGCCGCGGCGCCAGGGTTCGCTTTGGCGTTTTGCGTCACTTCGTTCTGATAACGTGCGGACCAGGGACTGAGCCACACCACGTTGACCGCTGCCACCAGTGCGGTGAACAGCATCAGAATCATCGCGGCTTTCACCAGCACCGATTTACTCAGGCCGCAGGCATGCATCACCGTAATTTCACTTTCGGTGTACAACCTGCCAAGCGTCATCAGAATGGCAAGAAACAGACTCAGCGGCAGAATGAGCTGCGCCATTTCCGGCACGCCGAGGCCTAACAATGTAAGAACTAAATTTGTCGGAATTTCGCCATCCACGGCGGCGCCCAGTATCCTGACTAACTTCTGGCAAAAGAAGATCAACAGCAGGATAAAGAGTATTGCCAGCTGGCTTTTTAGCGTTTCCCGAACCAGATATCTAATGATGATCACGCTTAGTACGCCTGTGAAAACTTGTCTTTTTGCAGGAAAATCGATAGTTTCAACGCTTGTCCGCCATTTTTTCTCATCAATGGCCGTCGTCATAGCTAATATAGTGTATGACACAAGCGTTTAGATGACACAAAAAACCACCAGAGTCATCGAAACTCAATCTGACGTCCGTTTACTAAACGTCGTTACGCAACGGTGTTAAACGTTACGAAAGCGCACCATTCTAGCCGTAGCAAACGCCGTTGTCTTTAAGATTCAGGAGAGTACATGGAGTTCAGTGTAAAAAGCGGTAGCCCGGAAAAACAGCGCAGCGCCTGCATTGTCGTCGGCGTGTTTGAACCACGTCGCCTGTCACCGATCGCCGAACAACTGGATAAAATCAGTGATGGCTACATCAGCGCCCTGCTTCGTCGTGGTGAGCTGGAAGGTAAAGTTGGCCAGACCCTGCTTCTGCATCATGTGCCGAACATCCTGTCAGAGCGTATTTTGTTGATTGGCTGCGGTAAAGAGCGTGAACTCGATGAGCGCCAGTACAAGCAGGTGATCCAGAAAACCATCAACACCCTGAACGATACCGGGTCGATGGAAGCGGTCTGTTTCCTGACCGAGCTGCACGTTAAAGGCCGCAATACCTACTGGAAAGTGCGCCAGGCTGTTGAGACTTCGAAAGAGTCGCTGTACAGCTTCGATCAGCTGAAAAGCAATAAAACCGAGCCGCGCCGTCCGCTGCGCAAAATGGTGTTCAACGTGCCAACCCGCCGTGAACTGACCAGCGGCGAGCGTGCAATTCAGCACGGTCTGGCGATTGCCTCCGGGATTAAAGCCGCGAAAGACCTCGGCAATATGCCGCCAAATATCTGTAACGCGGCTTATCTGGCGTCGCAGGCGCGTCAGCTGGCGGACAACTACAGCAAAAATATCACCACCCGCGTCATCGGCGAACAGCAGATGAAAGAACTGGGGATGAACGCTTATCTGGCGGTTGGCCGTGGCTCGCAGAATGAGTCGCTGATGTCAGTGATTGAGTACAAAGGTAATCCGTCGCCGGAAGCCAGACCGATTGTGCTGGTCGGTAAAGGCGTCACCTTCGATACCGGCGGCATCTCGCTGAAACCGGGCGAAGCGATGGATGAGATGAAGTTCGATATGTGCGGTGCAGCGTCCGTCTATGGCGTGATGCGCATGGTCGCCGAACTGAATCTGCCGCTGAATGTGGTTGGTGTGCTGGCGGGCTGTGAAAACATGCCAGGCGGCCACGCTTATCGTCCAGGCGACGTGCTGACCACCATGTCAGGCCAGACCGTGGAAGTGCTGAATACCGACGCTGAAGGCCGTCTGGTGCTGTGCGATGCGCTGACCTACGTTGAGCGTTTCGAGCCAGACGTGGTGATCGATGTCGCCACCCTGACGGGCGCCTGTGTGATTGCCCTCGGCCATCATATCAGCGGTCTGATGTCGAACCACAACCCGCTGGCGCACGAGCTGATTGGCGCATCTGAGCAGGCGGGTGACCGCGCATGGCGTCTGCCGATTGCCGATGAGTACCAGGAACAACTGGAATCCAACTTCGCCGATATGGCGAACATTGGTGGCCGCCCGGGTGGCGCGATTACCGCAGCCTGCTTCCTGGCGCGCTTTGCCCGCAAATACAACTGGGCGCATCTGGATATCGCGGGCACCGCCTGGCGTTCCGGTAAAGCGAAAGGGGCCACCGGTCGTCCGGTCTCGCTGCTGTCGCAGTTCCTGTTAAATCGCGCGGGTTTCAACGGCGACGATTAAGCCATAAAATAGGGTGAAGCCTTTCACCCTCAGTGAAAGCTGGGCGGCTCTGATGCCGCCCGTTTCCATTTAATTAATCAGGCATCACCGATGAAAAACGCAACCTTCTATCTGCTGGAAACCGATACACCGGTTGACGGACTCAGCGCGCTGGAAGCGCTGGTGTGCGAGCTGGCGGAAGCGCGCTGGCGCGCCGGGAAGCGTGTGCTGATTGCCTGCGAAAGTGAACAACAGGCGATTAAGCTGGATGAGGCCCTGTGGCAGCGTCCGGCCAGCGCCTTTGTACCGCATAATCTGGCAGGCGAAGGACCAAAATTTGGCGCGCCGGTAGAACTGGCCTGGCCACAGCGTCGCGGCAATGCGCCGCGCGATTTGCTGATCAGCCTGTTGCCGCAGTTTGCAGATTTTGCCACCGCTTTCCATGAAGTGATAGACTTCGTACCTTACGAAGATTCTCTCAAACAACTGGCGCGCGATCGCTATAAAGCTTACCGCAGCGTCGGATTCAACCTGAATACGGCCACGCCGCCATTGCCCGGAACGACATAGCAGATAATGGAAAAGACATATAACCCGCAAGATATCGAACAACCGCTGTACGAGCAGTGGGAACAGCAGGGCTACTTTAAACCGAATGGCGATACCAGCCAGGAAAGCTTCTGCATCATGATCCCGCCGCCGAACGTCACCGGTAGCTTGCATATGGGTCACGCCTTCCAGCAGACCATCATGGATACCATGATCCGTTACCAGCGTATGCAGGGTAAAAACACCCTGTGGCAGGCCGGTACTGACCACGCCGGTATCGCAACGCAGATGGTGGTGGAGCGTAAGATCGCCGCTGAAGAGGGCAAAACGCGCCAGGATTATGGCCGCGACGCCTTTATCGACAAGATCTGGCAGTGGAAAGCGGAATCCGGCGGCACCATTACCCGTCAGATGCGTCGTCTGGGTAACTCCGTCGACTGGGAGCGTGAGCGCTTCACCATGGACGAAGGTCTGTCCAATGCAGTGAAAGAAGTCTTCGTCCGTCTGCATAAAGAGAATCTGATTTACCGTGGCAAACGCCTGGTTAACTGGGACCCGAAACTGCGCACTGCCATTTCCGATCTGGAAGTGGAAAACCGCGAGTCGAAAGGTTCGATGTGGCACCTGCGTTACCCGCTGGCTGACGGCGCGAAAACCGCTGATGGCAAAGATTATCTGGTGGTCGCCACTACCCGTCCGGAAACCATCCTCGGTGATACCGGCGTGGCGGTTAACCCGGAAGATCCGCGTTACAAAGATCTGATTGGCAAATTCCTCGTGCTGCCGCTGGTCAATCGCCGCATTCCTATCGTCGGTGATGAACACGCTGACATGGAAAAAGGCACCGGCTGCGTGAAAATCACCCCGGCGCACGACTTTAACGACTACGAAGTGGGTCGTCGTCACAAGCTGCCAATGATCAACATCCTGACCTTTGACGGTGATATCCGTGAAAGCGCACAGGTTTACGATACCAACGGCGAAGAGTCTGACGCCTACGACAGCGCGATTCCGGCAGAATTCCAGAAACTGGAACGCTTTGCCGCGCGTAAAGCGATTGTCGCGGCCATTGACGCACTGGGCCTGCTGGACGAAATCAAACCACACGACCTGACCGTACCTTACGGCGACCGTGGCGGCGTGGTGATCGAGCCAATGCTGACCGACCAGTGGTACGTGCGTACTGCACCGCTGGCGAAAGTGGCGGTGGAAGCCGTTGAGCAAGGCGACATCCAGTTCGTACCGAAGCAGTACGAAAACATGTACTTTTCGTGGATGCGCGACATCCAGGACTGGTGTATCTCTCGTCAGCTGTGGTGGGGTCACCGTATTCCGGCCTGGTACGACGAAGCAGGTAATGTCTTTGTTGGCCGCAGCGAAGAAGAAGTGCGTGCGGAAAACAATATTGCGGCGGATGTCGCACTGCGCCAGGACGAAGACGTGCTGGACACCTGGTTCTCTTCCGGTCTGTGGACCTTCTCCACGCTGGGCTGGCCAGAGAACACCGAAGCACTGCGCACCTTCCACCCGACCAGCGTGCTGGTGAGTGGCTTCGACATTATTTTCTTCTGGATTGCGCGCATGATCATGCTGACCATGCACTTTATCAAAGATGAAAATGGCAAGCCGCAGGTGCCGTTCAAGACCGTGTATATGACCGGCCTGATCCGCGACGATGAAGGGCAGAAAATGTCCAAGTCGAAAGGTAACGTCATCGATCCACTGGATATGGTCGACGGCATCTCGCTGGAAGACCTGCTGGAAAAACGTACCGGCAACATGATGCAGCCGCAGCTGGCGGAGAAAATCCGTAAGCGCACCGAGAAACAGTTCCCGAACGGTATTGAACCGCACGGTACTGATGCGCTGCGCTTTACCCTGGCCGCGCTGGCTTCAACCGGTCGCGATATCAACTGGGATATGAAGCGCCTGGAAGGTTACCGCAACTTCTGTAACAAACTGTGGAACGCCAGCCGCTTTGTGCTGATGAACGCAGAAGGCCAGGATTGCGGTCAGAACGGCGGCGAAATGGTGCTGTCTCTGGCGGATCGCTGGATTCTGGCGGAATTCAATCAGACAGTGAAAGCATACCGTGAAGCGCTGGACAGCTATCGCTTCGATATCGCGGCCAACATCCTGTACGAATTCACCTGGAACCAGTTCTGTGACTGGTATCTGGAGCTGACCAAGCCAGTGATGAACGGCGGTTCTGAAGCGGAACTGCGCGGCACGCGCCATACGCTGATTAGCGTGCTGGAAGCGCTGCTGCGTCTGGCGCACCCGATTATTCCGTTTATCACCGAAACCATCTGGCAGCGCGTGAAAGTGCTGAAAGGCATCACTGCCGATACCATTATGCTGCAGCCGTTCCCTGAATTTGATGCAGCGAAAGTGGACGACGCCGCGCAGGCGGATACCGAGTGGCTGAAACAGGCGATTGTTGCGGTACGTAATATTCGTGCAGAAATGAATATTGCGCCTGGCAAACCGTTGCAGGTGCTGCTGCGTGGTGCCAGTGCCGATGCACAGCGCCGTGTAACCGACAACCGCAGCTTCCTGCAGTCAATGGCACGCCTGGAGAGCATCACACTGCTGCCAGCCGATGACAAAGGCCCGGTTTCCGTCACCAAGCTGATCGACGGTGCAGAACTGCTGATCCCAATGGCTGGCCTGGTCGATAAAGCCGCCGAGCTGGATCGTCTGGCGAAAGAAGTGACCAAACTGGAAGTCGAGATTGAGCGTATTAACGCGAAACTTTCGAATGAAGGCTTTGTCTCTCGTGCGCCGGAAGCGGTGGTGGCGAAAGAGCGTGAGCGCATGGAAGAGTGCGAACAGGCGAAAGTGAAGCTGATTGAACAGCAGGGCGTCATCGCTGCGCTGTAAGTCTCTCAGCAAAGAAAAGCCGGGCAATGTGCCCGGCTTTTTTATTTCCGCTTCTGCATCTGACTGAAGCAGCCCGTATCCTGCAATTAAGGCGCGCCCTTCTCAGCCGCCTTAATCGCCTCAATCCGGTGCGGCATATCGGGATGTGTGCTCAGCCACTGCGGTAACGCCAGTCCGCCATCCTGCTTCTCCCCTTCCTGCGCGATTAACGCATAGATACGCGCCATCTCTTGCAGCGAGCGCCCCTGCTTCTGCATCTGTGCTATCGCCCACTGGTCGGCCTCGCGCTCCATCTCGCGCGAGAACTGCATCTGATCGACAAACGCCGCCGACTGCAACAGCGTATCGCCAATACCGCTGACATCCCCGGTCATCCACATATAGCTCAGCGTCACCAGCGAGGAACGTACCAGCATACGCATCGGATGCCGCCAGTGGTGATGCCCCATCTCATGCAGCATAATCGCCGCCAGCGCATCATCGTGCGTCGCCAGCTTCACCAGGCTGTCGCTGATAATCAGCGTGCCATCCGCCAGCATCAGCGCGTTCGGGCCACCAGGAAACTGCATCAGCTTCAGCTGCGGTGGCAGCGAATCATCATGCAATGCAGGCGGCATCACCCGGGCAAAGAGCTGGTTGATCCGCTGCTGCTCCGGAGCGGATAACTCACTGGTGCGAAAACCACTGACTGACAACAGTTGTTGCGTCTGCTGCCCCAGCTGTCGCTCGATGTAATCAGGGATATGCAGCGCCAGATGGCGGCTGACCCACGGCAGCAATACCCAGACATACAGCACAATCAGTATCAGCGTCGCCAGCAGCACCGCCAGCACTCCGCGTTTGTTGCGCTCAAGCAGGTGTATCCAGCTGATGCGCTTGTGCTGCGCGACCCACTGACGCAGCAAGGCATCATCCGCCGGGACAAAGCGTCCGCCGTCAGCAAAGGTAATGGTTAAGGGAATCGAGCCTGGCGCATCGGACAGCGTAATATCCTTCAGCTGAAACTGCTGTTCGGTATCCGCAAGATGCAGTGAAAAATGGTGAGTATGTAATGTGAGACGGGCAGCCTCGCGAGCTGCCCGTCCTGGTTGCTGATAATAACCGCTAAGATGCACCGTTTAGATCCCGACGTTCAAATCAAACGCCTGCACCACTTCTTCCGCAATCGCACTGCGTGCAGAATTGTTTTGTGCATGGACATTCAGCAGTGCCATATCCCCTTCCACCGCGGTGGACTGCGCCAGATAACGCGCCAGACGCACTTCCGCCACTGGTGCACCCAGACCGAGGGTGAAAAGCGCGAATTCAGATAATAAGTGCAACGCTTGGTCATGTGGATGGAGGGACGGTTAGCTACCGATAAGCTATCCTG
>NZ_CBFFRK010000114.1:0-14243 GCF_965644245.1 Erwinia sp. V71 | reverse complement strand
GTTCCGGCAGCCTTCAGTGGTCTTTGCAGAGTTAAGACAGGCGGCTTAGCGTTGCACTTCGAACTTGAATCCGCCCACTGGCTTTTTCTCCCGGGCGATAAGCCGGTTTATCCAGCTTAAGCTTGACCTGGTCCGGACGCAGTGCGCCGCTGCCATCGGTATTATCCTGCCAGCTATAGCCCGCCCAGAAGCGAATGCTGCTGAACGCCGGGCTGTCGTTACTGCGCACTTCCAGCCGATATGATCCCCAGTCCACCGGGAATTCCACCCGCGCCACACCGTCGGCAGTCAGGTTAATCTGACGTTGATCTTCTACCAGATCTTTCTGGTCATAGCGTGACTGCCAGCCTTCGCCGTCAGAAAAACTCCAGTAATAATCACGGCGTTCGCGGATCAGTCGTACATCGACATTCTGTGCCGACAGCTTTTCGCCGCGCACATTTGCCAGCACAATATCAAAGGCGGCATTGCTGCCCTCTTCCACCATTGGCTGGCTGCGATAGCTGTCACTGCGGTAGTCATAGACATCTTTATTACCGAACTGTGGCCGGATACCCGGTAGCGCTTCCGCAGGCCAGATGGCCTGGCTGACACGACGGGTGACCGGACGGCCACCGCTCTCCAGCAGGCTGGCCTGCAGGATCAGGTTGATCGGCGAGTGAACATCTTTCCAGTCCGATGCCACGGTCACCTCAGCATCCCCCTGCGCATCCAGCGTCACATCGAGCTCATCAAGGTTGCGTTTCACACCCTGTTCATCAATATCGCCAAACTGATAGCCCGGCAACGCCGCGACAGCATCACGTTTCGGGCGCAGGAAAAGTTGCCCCTGCAGACGGTTACCTGCCGCAGGTGCACCGTACAGATAGCGACCATTGACGGCAAACGACACATCATCAGCAGGCTGCAGCGGCGTATCACTGGCTTTCAGCGCCAGCGCCATACGTTCTGGCAGAAAATCTTCGACACTGAATCGCCAGTTACGCGGACGATCGTCCCCCGTATTGACCCGTAGCGTCCAGTTGCCGGTTGCGGCCGACGCCGGTAAAGAAAAACGATACTGATAAAGACCATTTTCCGCCTGCCAGACCTGTTTGCGCGCCACTTCACCATCCGGTTTCACCACCTCCAGCCGCAACGGCTGTGCAGGCAGCGGTTGACCATCCGCATCCCTCAGCAGGGCATTAACGATGACCGTTTCCCCCGGACGATACAAATCACGTGGCCCAAAGATAAACAGCTGCCTGTCATACCCTTCCGGCCCGGCAACAGCGAATTCGGCCAGATCCAGTGCCGGACGGCTGAGATCCAGCAACGTAGTTTGCTGATCTTTGGTTGCCAGCAGCAGTTTCGCTTTGGCGCTGGCTTTCAGTTGCGCATGCCCCTGTTGATCGCTGACGGCCTGCTGCAGTGTCTGCCCTTTGTCATCCAGCAGAGTCAGAGTGATGCCAGACAGCGCCGCGCCATTTTCCAGGCTCTGGCTGAAGACATCCATCTGCGTTGGGAACTGATGCAGCGACAGGCCAATGTCACTTAACGTGAACAGGGTTGCGGCATTACTGTAATTGTAAGAACCGGCTTTTTTCATCACCGCCAGATAAACACCAGGCTGTTTGAACGCCTCAATATTGCTCAGCGGCAACAGCATTTTTTCCCGGGTATTGCGCGCGGGATTGAGATCAAAACGGCCACTGTAGACCAGGTCGGCTTTCTTCAGCAGCTCTTCCGACTGCCAGCTCTGCAGACTGTTGCCATATTCCCAGGAGGAGATGAAGGCGCTTAATGAGGCAGGTTTGACACGGAAAAAATCGACATCCACGCTGGCGACATTCAGCGCCAGAACAGGCAGTCCCTGCACCACACGGGTGGGCAGCAGTGAACCGCGGCTGGCGAAACCGACCATCGGTTCCACATCACGAGTGGAAATCTCCTGTTCGACCGACTGATCCAGTTGTGCACCATTCGCCGCTTTCAGCCCGCTGTCAACGCTGGCGATAAGTTTACGATTGGGTTCAAGGTGGCGAAAACGCAGTTCGCGGTGATTTGGCGACAGCTCTCAGCCACCATCCAGCGCGCCGCTTTTGCTGTCCACCAGATGCAGTTTTTGCGCGAAGTCCTGTTTATCGTCCAGCGCCACGGAGAACGTGGCGACCAGGGTACTGGCACCATCCAGCTGCACTTCAGAGATATCGACGACTGTCAGCGGTTTGCCTTTATCACGCTCCGCTTCGGCTACTTTCTGCGCCGCAGTGAGTTCCGTCTGCTGCGTTGCCGTGCTTTTTTCCGCGGCGGCTGTTGGTGGCGTTTGTTGATCGTTATTATCGCATCCCACCAGCAGCGCCAGCGCCAGTAACACCGCGACACCTGACCCCGTTCTCAACCTAAACATACGTTCTCCATGGCATAACAAGCCGGCAAAAGGTGAATGATATTATGGCGGGAAACCCGAAAGAGCGACCAGGCAAATTTCTGAATTTGCGGGCGATTACGCAACAAAAAGAGGGGACGTTATGGCGGATGCACTTTTTTTCGAGACGTGTCGTAAAATACATTTAAGATCATTCGCATAATGCGATTTGTCTTGTGATGCGCTGGCAAATCGCCCACACTCACTCTCAGCACTTCGATGACTCAGACCGATAATGAGGCCGCTATGACCACCTCCTTCTTTGTTACTGCTGACTGGCTTGCCGAACACATGATTGAAAATGATGTGCAGGTACTGGATGCGCGTATGCTGCCGCCAGGTCAGGAGCAGGTACGCGATATTCAGGCCGAGTATCTGGCAGGCCATCTGCCTGATGCGCCATTTTTTAATATTGAAGCACTCTCCGACCACACCAGCCCTTACCCGCATATGCTGCCGCGCGCGGAAACGTTCGCAGTAGCGATGCGTGAGATGGGAATTAACCGCGATAAACATCTGGTGGTCTACGACGAAGGCAATCTGTTTTCCGCGCCGCGTGCCTGGTGGATGCTGCGCGCTTTCGGTGTCGACCAGGTGTCGATTCTGGCGGGCGGGCTGGCAGGCTGGAAGCAGGCGGGTTTGCCGCTGGCAACCGGAGCAGTATCACTGGCTGAGGGTGAATTCGATGCCGAATACGATGCCGACCTGGTGCGCCGGGTAACCGATGTACTGCTGATCAGCCATGAAGGGACGGCACAGATTGTCGATGCGCGTGCAGCGAACCGCTTTAATGGCGAAGTCGATGAGCCTCGTCCAGGTCTGCACCGCGGGCATATTCCCGGCAGCCTGAATGTGCCATGGAACGAACTGGTCGCGGATGGGCAGCTCAAACCCGCAACAGAGCTGGAAGCGATTTTCCAGCGTCATGGCGTCGATCTGACGAAACCGATTGTTGCCAGTTGCGGATCCGGCGTGACAGCAGTGGTGCTGATTCTGGCGCTGACCACCCTCGGCGTGGCAAATGTGAAACTGTATGACGGTTCGTGGGGCGAATGGGGCAGCCGCGACGATTTGCCAATAGAGAAGAATGTCTGACGTGTAAATGGCCGGGATAACACCCCGGCCACAATGTTACAGGTTGATCACTTTAAAATCGCGCAGGAAGCTGCCCCAGCGACGCTCATAAAATGGCGTGATATGCGCGGTAAAGAAGTGGCTGATGCCTTTGTCGCCATCCACAATCTGGCAAATATCCACCGGTTCGTCGCCAGGCAGCGTACCCGTCGCCACACTGCCCGCCGCACGAATAATCGCATCAATATCGCTGTCAGCTTCAATGCCAATCAGCAGATTAGGCGCGTCTTCCGCTGACTCTTTAATGTGCGCCACATAAGCACGCCGTACCTGTTTGTATTTTGCAAACAGCTGGGTCAGGGAATCGATCACCTGTGCTGGAGGTTCGGCAATTTCCGACAGCAACAGAGACGTGCCACCTTCCAGTACCTGCTGCTGGCTGAGCGCATTGCCCTCTTCACCTAACAAATGCGCAATTTCTCGCGGTGAAAACTCTTTGCCAGCAGGCAGTTTTGGGTTGAGAAACAGGGTTTCACCCAGCGTCATCTCGAATAATGTACGTACCGGCATAATCAGGTATGCCTGTTCGTCACTGACCGCCTTCTGCAGTGCCTCAACAGAGGTGAAAAAAGGAATGACGCTGACGCCATCATCTTTTTCCCAGTGCTGCAGATCCACAGCGCTGCTGTCTCCAGGTTGCCCCGTAGTGCTTTCACCCAGCACCCAGACACTGGCATCCATCAGCAACGCAAAAAACTCAGGCCAGTGAGCAGGTTCAGTAGCCGCCTGTTTCAGCACTTCTTCAAGGCGGTGATTCGCTTGGTTCATGATGTTATTCCGGACAATCAGTGGCTGGTGCGGCAACAGTGACACACCAGCATCAGAGAGCCGGATAACTCCGGCCCGTTAAGCGTTATTTTAACAGCAGGTTGGCGATAGTACGCACACCAAGACCGGTCGCACCGGCTGACCACTGCTCTACCGCGCTTTTACGGTAGGTAGCCGAGCAGTCGATGTGCAGCCAGCCTTTCTGATAGTTCTTCACAAAGTGCGACAGGAAAGCCGCGGCAGAACTGGCTCCGGCGGTGTGCACCGCGCTGGCGATGTTGTTCAGATCGGCGAAGTTAGAAGGCAGGTGGCTACGGTGGAATTCCGCCAGCGGCAGACGCCAGAATGGCTCGTTCTCACTTGCCGCACTTTCCAGCAACTTGTTCGCCAGTTGATCATCAAAGCTGAACAGCGCATGGTAGTCGTTGCCCAGCGCCGTTTTCGCCGCGCCAGTCAGGGTAGCAGCATCGATGATCAGCTCCGGATTCTGTTCACTGGCATCGATCAGGCCATCCGCCAGCACCAGACGCCCTTCCGCATCGGTGTTCATCACTTCAACGGTTTTGCCATTACGGTATTGAATAATATCGCCCAGTTTAAAGGCATTGCTGCTGACCATGTTTTCCGCGCAGCAGAGATACAGTTTGACGCGTTTTTTCAGACCGCGAGAAATCGCCAGTGCCAGTGCACCAGTAAGCAGTGCTGCACCGCCCATATCGGATTTCATTGAATCCATAAACGCGCTCTGTTTCAGGCTGTAGCCACCGGTATCAAAGGTAATGCCTTTGCCTACCAGGCAGGCAAACACCGGCGCATCTTCTGTACCTGCCGGATTATAATCCAGTGCCAGCAGCGTCGGGCGGCGTTCAGATCCGCGACCTACCGTGTGAAGTCCCATATAACCCTGCTCGCGCAGATCGTCACCGTGGGTGATACGGAAAGTGACGACTTCACCACCGACTTTGGTCAGCAGCTCAGCAGCTCTGCCCGCCAGTTCCGCAGGGGTGATGTTTTCAGCTGGCTGGTTGATGATGTCACGCACCCAGTCGATATGCTGCAGGCGACGATCAAACTCAGCCTGCTCACTGTCATTAAGCGTAGCCCACTCAACCTTACGCTCCCCTTTGGAAGCACGGTAGCCCTGCCAGAATGCCCAGCTTTTTTCCAGATCCCACCCTGCACCAATCAGTGCAACGTGGCGAATACCCTGTCCGTCGATTTTGCGTGCGGCGCGCTGAATGGTCGCCAGCACATCGTTGCCAGTCAGATGAATGGTGATGCCGTTGTCATTACTGCTGAGGCTTGCTTTTTCGCCCCAGCGTGCATCAGCCGCTGTCGTTGACAGGGTGATGTTCATCGCTTCAGTAGTCATCGCATGGCTCCTTGTTCGTTATAGTGTGTCTGATATATGCGTCGGTGTAGCATCATACAACGCTTCGCCGATTTCGCGACTATACGTGTCATTCCGTGTCATATTTATTTCTTCTCTACCCTAAATAAAACAGGCCGGATAAAATCCGGCCTGCTGAAGGGTTGCTCTGGTTGTCTGACTGACGTCAGAATCCTGGATTTGGGTTAATTATTTACCCGCTTTAAATGCCATCCACTTTGGTGAAACGTCACGCAACCGGCCAATTGCTTTCACTATCAACGGGATCGCGTAATCAATCTCTTCTTCTGTGGTGAAACGCCCCAGCGAGAAACGGATTGAGCTGTGCGCAAGCTCATCAGATAGGCCAATCGCCCGCAACACATAAGACGGTTCCAGGCTGGCGGAGGTACAGGCCGATCCGGAGGAAACGGCCAGATCTTTCAGCGCCATAATCAGCGATTCACCGTCAACATAGTTAAAGCTGACATTCAGAATACCTGGTGCGCTCTTCTCGCTGTCGCCATTAAGATAAACTTCGTCAATCTGCCGGATGCCGTTCCACAGTCGGTCACGCAATGCGCGCAAACGCTCCCCTTCACTTTGCATCTCTTCTTTCGCAATACGGTAGGCTTCCCCCATACCGACAATCTGATGCACCGGCAGTGTACCGGAACGCATGCCACGCTCATGGCCGCCACCGTGGATCTGCGCATCGAGATGTACCTTCGGCTGACGACGCACATACAGTGCACCAATGCCTTTTGGGCCATAGACTTTATGCGCTGAGAAAGACATCAAATCCACCGGCAACTGGCTGAGATCGATGGGCAGTTTACCCACGCTCTGCGTCGCATCAACGTGGTATAACACGCCACGTGCACGACACAGCTCACCGATGGCAACAATATCCTGCACCACACCAATTTCATTGTTAACGTACATAACCGACACCAGAATCGTGTCATCGCGCAGTGCGGCCACTAGCTGTTGCAGGTCAATCAGGCCATTGCTTTGCGGCGTCAGATACGTTACTTCGAAGCCTTCCTGCTCCAGCTGATGACAGGTGTCCAGCACCGCTTTGTGTTCCGTGACACAGGTAATAATGTGCCGCCCTTTCTGCTGATAGAAACCCGCGATGCCTTTGATAGCGAGGTTATCTGATTCGGTCGCACCGGAAGTGAAGACGATTTCACGCGGGTCCGCGCCCACCAGGTCAGCAATCTGGTTGCGGGCGACATCCACGGCCTCTTCCGCCTGCCAGCCAAAACGGTGCGAGCGGGAAGCCGGGTTACCGAATATGCCATCCTGGGTCAGATGCTGCATCATCTTCTCCGCCACACGCGGGTCAACAGGCGTGGTGGCCGAGTAGTCCAGATAGATCGGTAATTTCATTGCGCGTTCAGCTCCGTACATCACTTATATAGTTAAAGCGGGATCATAGTGGGTTTTATGGCGTGGATCTTCGCACATCGGGGCGCAACAGACCAAAAAAATTGCGGCGCCCTGTTGGACGCCGCATTGAAAGACTTTACTGCCTGAGAAAGATTAACGCTTAAGCGCGCAGCTTAACGTTAATGGTTTCCTGTACGCGGCCGTTTGGCAGGAAGCGTGGGTCAATGGTGTTCTGACGCTCAACCACGCTGTTCTGACGGTCTGCAACATCAAGGATTTCCTGATTATTCACCAGCTCAGCCAGGGTAATATTGTTCAGGAAATCACTGATACGCTCGCTCAGGTCGCGCCACAGTACGTGCGTCAGGCAACGCTCGCCACCCTGGCAACCTTCTTTGCCCTGGCATTTGGTCGCATCTACCGACTCATCGACAGCAGTAATCACTGCGCCAACCGCGATCGCACCCGCATCTTTACCCAGCAGATAACCGCCGCCCGGGCCACGCACACTGGCCACCAGGCCATGTTTACGCAGACGCGAGAACAGCTGCTCAAGGTAAGACAGAGAAATACCCTGACGTTCTGAAATATCCGCTAACGGTACTGGTCCCTCGTGGGAGTGCAGTGCAACGTCCAGCATGGCGGTAACGGCATAACGGCCTTTAGATGTCAGTCTCATAGCTTTGGCGACCTCGGTTAAACCCCTGTAAGCGGGCAGTTAACAAACTTTATGGACGCAAGTCTGACATTCCTGAGTAATTTGGTCAACTATTTAACCGAGTAATTTACTCAAGTATTTTTCTTCGCCGAAAAAAACAGCAGAGATCAGAATATTTCCCTGTTAAATTAACAGGTTATTTCCCGCCTTTGCTTTTCTCCAGCGATGACAGCATGCCGCGCAGGATGTTCAGCTCATCACGTTCCGGGCGCGCACGGGTATAAAGACGACGTATTTTGCTCATCACCTGACCCGGATTTGCCTCGCGGATAAAGCCACTGTTCAGCATCAGTTGTTCCATATGCTGGTAGAAGCGTTCCAGATCGTCGACCAGCGGATAAGGCGATTCGGTGAACTCCGGCTGCGCCACTTCCTGCGACTGTAAAAATGCCATGCGCACTTCATAGGCGATAATCTGCACCGCCATCGCCAGGTTCAGCGAGCTGTACTCCGGACTCGCGGCGATCGCTACATGATAGTGACATTTTTGCAGCTCTTCGTTGGTCAGTCCGACACGTTCACGACCAAACACCAGCGCTACCGGGTCCTGCTGGCCTTCTTCGATACTTTTGATGCCACACTCACGCGGGTCCAGCATCGGCCACGGCAGTGAACGGGAACGTGCGCTGGTGCCCACCACCAGACGGCAACCGGCAATCGCCTCATCAAAGGTGTCGACAATTTTGGCATCACCGATCACATCGCTGGCCCCCGCCGCAAGGGCGATAGCCTGAGAATCGGGTTTTACCAGTGGATTCACCAGATAAAGATTGGACAGGCCCATGGTTTTCATCGCACGTGCGACGGAGCCCATATTGCCGGTATGCGAGGTTTCAACCAGAACGATACGAATATTTTGCAGCATAGAAATAGCAGGTCAGTGAAATAATTGCGTGATACTAACATAAATGCAGGACATTGCGCGCGCGCCCTGATATACTCCGCGCCGTTTTTCCCGTTCTTTAACATCCAGTGAGAGATACTGATGCATCCGATGCTCAACATCGCCGTGCGCGCTGCGCGCAAGGCCGGAAATTTAATTGCCAAGAATTATGAAACCCCGGACGCCGTTGAAGCGAGCCAGAAAGGCAGCAACGACTTCGTAACTAATGTTGACCGCGACGCTGAACGCCTGATTATTGAGGTGATTCGCAAATCTTACCCTAAGCACACCATCATCACCGAAGAAGCGGGTGAGCTGCAGGGCGAAGACCAGGATGTACAATGGGTTATCGATCCACTGGATGGCACCACCAACTTCATCAAACGCCTGCCGCACTTCGCGGTGTCTATCGCCGTACGCATTAAAGGCCGTACTGAAGTGGCGGTGGTTTACGATCCAATGCGCAACGAACTGTTCAGTGCCGTACGTGGCCAGGGCGCACAGCTCAATGGCTTCCGTCTGCGCGGCAGCAGCGCACGCGATCTCGATGGCACTATCCTTGCCACCGGTTTCCCGTTCAAACTGAAACAGCACGCCACGCCGTTTATCAATATCGTGGGCAAGCTGTTTACCCAGTGTGCCGACTTCCGTCGCACCGGTTCTGCTGCGCTGGACCTGGCGTACGTCGCCGCGGGTCGCGTTGATGGCTACTTCGAAATTGGCCTGAAACCGTGGGATTTCGCGGGTGGTGAACTGCTGGTTCGTGAAGCGGGCGGTCTGGTGACTGACTTCGTTGGCGGTCATAACTACCTGCAATCCGGTAATATCGTTGCCGGTAACCCACGCGTTGTGAAAGCCCTGCTGGCTAACATGCGTGATGAACTGAGCGAAGCGCTGAAGCGTTAATCGTTCTCTGGCGGGCCACCTATGGCCCGCCTGCTACAGTATCCTCCGGATACCGCCCCCCAGTACCGGCTGCGCACTCTGCCACAGCATCACACCCGCGATAACCAGCAAAACGCCCCCTGCCAGCGCCAGACTCTGCAACGCCACCTTCTGCCAGCCCGCCGACCGGGTATGACGGCTTAAACGACCCGCCAGTGCGCGCGACGTTTGCACCAGCAATGCCATCGCCGATACCGTTACTGCCGTGCCAAGCGCCATTGCCAGTGCGGACAACACCCCCCACCAGTAAACACCAATCACTTTGGCAAACAGCAGCATCATCAGTGCCCCGGAACAGGGACGCAACCCCATTGAGATCACCACCAGGGCTTTGGTTTTCCAGCCAACGGCCTGCGCCAGCTGGTTACTGTCCGGGATATGCTGATGACCACAGCCGCAATGCGCATGATGCTGATGATCGGCGGGGCGAATGGCATAAATCTGCAACGGCGTTGCCGGTCGCAGTAAGCGCCATAACTGCCGCGTTGCACGCCAGCACAGCCAGACGCCCAGTCCCGCCACCAGCAGATAACTGCCCTTTTCCAGCCAGTAACTGCTCAGATGCAGCTGACGTGATGACAGTTGCAGCACCACCAGCAACACCGTCACCAGCGCAATCGCCACCATGCCCTGCACCACCGCTGCGGCCAACGTCAGCTGTAAGCTGGTTTTCACTTTTGTCGGATGCGTGGCAAGGAAAGTGGCTATCACTACCTTGCCGTGCCCTGGCCCGGCAGCATGCAAAATGCCATACATCACGCTAAAAGCGAGAAGCGCCAGCCCGGCGCGATGCGGATTCAGTTCCACCTGTTGCAGTAACGCTGTCATCTGCTGATGCAGGCCTTTCTGCCACTGCACGCTTTGCAGCAGCAACTGCGGCCACTGTTGCCACAGCCAGAAACCGGCTGCGATAAACAGCAGCGCAGTGAGCAGCAGCGGTATGGCGGTCAGCCAGCGACGCCCGGCAGGCTGGCGGGTAAGACTCACTGACATGCCAGTGTCACCGTCTGAGCAAACTGGCGGCCCAGGTCCATCTCTTCCGGCGGCGCGTCAGCTTTATCCAGCGACAGCGCATACTGCTGCAGCGATGTATCCGGTTTCGGTGTTTTCAGCGTCAGCTTGCACTGCTGTTGCAGTGCTGCAGGTAACTGCAGTGCTTTCTCGTCGTCGTAATACATATCGACAAAGTACGTGGGATCAAACGTCATAAAGGTATAGGTCTGTCCGGTTAAAGGTTGCGCCTCTGCCAGCGGCATCACAAATGTCAGCACCGCCTGGTGTCCCTCACGCGCCAGATGGTATTCCGACGGCAGGTTGTTAAATTTCACGCGCTGACCGTTGTGCCAGAACTCGGTGAAATAGTGCTGACCCAGTACATTTGCCATCACTTCCGCCGCCAGCTTTTTCCACACCACCGAATCAGGCTTTGCCTTACCGGCGTCATACAGCAGATCCGCTGAGGTGATTTCATCCATCTTCCACACCATACGCAGCGCATTCAGTTTGCCGGGTTCGTTGCTGACCAGCGTGGTTTTGATATCAATAAAACTGTGGGGATGCGCCAGCACCCGTGGAGACATGAGTACCATAGTAACGATAAGTATCTGTCGCCACAGAGTGTTATAATGTAACAAAATACGCTTCATCCGCTTTCCTGATAATAAATTCTGTGACGGCTCTTAAACGTCTGAACAAAAAACGACTTCTTATCACGTAGTGGAATGATTCCTGGCTACGCTTAGTTCAGTTATGACTAACTGGAACAGTGAATGATGCCAGATGCTCCATCAACATCACCTCTCTTCTCCGGTTCTCAGCGCCGCTGCCATCTGCTGTTAACACTTTATCTGCCCGATACCGTGGTCACCCCCGATACGCTGCGCCAGATCAATGGCGTGGACAGTGAGTGCATCCGGCAAGATATAGCGGAGGCAGATGCAGAAATCCAGCGCTATCATCAGCTTGCTATTGAAACGCAGCAGGATGGCAGCTTACGGTTGCAGGGTGCGGAACTGGATCGGCGATTGTGCCTGCTGCACTGGCTGCGACGAGCCCTGCGTCTGACGCCCGATTTTGTCGCACAGCACTTCACTCCGGCCATCAGACAGTGGCTGAAAGCGTGCGGAATTGAGAAATCTGTCTGCGATGAAAAGAATTTACAGGCGCTAATCCAGCACTGCGCCAGTCTGCTGCAGCGCGACTTTAACCCGCGCGACCGTCAGCTGTTACAGCTGTTTATGCAGTTTTCACTCTGCCAGCAGAGCTATGTCAATTTTACGCCAGCACAGCAGCAGTGGCTGGCGGCTAAGGCGGAACGTCTGGCAGCGCAGGAGGTGGTCCGCCACTGGCAGAAACGCTGTCACGCGGCCCCGCACAGCAACGAAATTGATTTTTATGCACTGCTGTTTAGCCTGATTTATGCCCCCGCCGTCGGGACAATCCGCCATGACAACGAACACCAGCTGATGCAGGCCGTGCAGCTGCTGATTCACCGCTTTCAGACGCTCTCCACCCTCAGGTTCAGTGATGAGCAGGGACTCAGCGCGCAGCTCTACACTCATCTGGCACAGGCGCTGGATCGCAGCCACTTTACCATTGGCATCGACAGCAGCCTGTCAGAAGAAGTGACACGTCTCTATCCGCGCCTGCTGCGCACCACTTACAGCGCGCTGGCGCCTTTTGAGCAACAGTATGGCGTGCGTTTTTCTCCGCAGGAAGCCGGACTGATTGCGATTATTTTTGGTGCCTGGCTGATGCAGGAGAATACGCTGCAGGAGAAGCAGGTGTTACTGCTGACCGGCCATGACAAAATACGCGAGCAGGAGCTGGAGCAACAGTTACGTGAAATGACGCTACTGCCGCTGAACATCAAATATCAGGATATGACGGAATTTCAGCGCGACGGCGCGCCGAAAGAGATTGCGCTGGTGGTTTCCCCCTACGCCACGCCATTGCCTCTCTACTCTCCGCCGCTGGTGCACGCAGAATTGCCGCTGACGGAAAATCAGCAAAAGCGCATTCGCGCATTACTGGAAGCCTGAAGACTATTTCAGGTGTAAAAGGCAAAAAAATAACGGAGCACAGTGTGCTCCGTTATCAGCAATCATCACCGGCAGCAGAAGCTGCCCGGAAATGTTAACTTACGCGTAAACCGGGAAGCGGGCGCAGATATCGAGAACCTGCTTCTTCACACGCTCTTCAGTCGCGGCATCGTTGATATTGTCGAGAATATCGGCGATCCAGCCAGCCAGTTCACGCACTTCAGCTTCTTTAAAGCCACGACGGGTCACTGCCGGAGAACCAATACGGATACCGGAAGTGACAAACGGGCTCTTCGGATCGTTAGGCACGCTGTTTTTGTTCACGGTGATATTAGCGCGACCCAGTGCAGCATCGGCTTCTTTACCGGTCAGGTTTTTGTCAACCAGATCCAGCAGGAACAGGTGGTTATGGGTGCCACCGGAAACCACGTTGTAGCCACGTGCCAGGAACGCTTCCACCATTGCTTTGGCGTTTTTCGCGACCTGCTGCTGGTAGATTTTGAACTCAGGCTCCATCGCTTCTTTCAGCGCCACCGCTTTACCGGCGATCACGTGCATCAGCGGGCCGCCCTGGCCACCCGGGAAGACAGCAGAGTTCAGTTTTTTGTACAGCTCTTCGTCACCGCCTTTCGCCAGGATCAGTCCGCCACGCGGACCCGCCAGGGTTTTGTGGGTGGTGGTGGTCACGATGTGGGCATGTGGCACCGGGTTTGGATAAACGTCAGCCGCGATCAGACCCGCAACGTGCGCCATATCAACAAACAGGTACGCGCCGATGCTGTCAGCGATTTCACGCATTTTTGCCCAGTCGCACACGCCAGAGTAAGCGGAGAAGCCACCGATGATCATTTTCGGTTTGTGTTTCTGCGCCTGCGCCGCCAGATCGTCATAGTCGATCTTGCCGGTTTCATCGATGCCGTAAGGCACCACGTTATACAGTTTACCGGACAGGTTTACCGGAGAACCGTGCGTCAGGTGACCACCGTGCGCCAGGTTCATACCCAGAATGGTGTCGCCTGGCTGCAGCAGAGCGGTATACACCGCGAAGTTAGCCTGAGAACCAGAGTGTGGCTGCACGTTAGCGTAATCCGCGCCAAACAGCGCTTTTGCACGGTCAATCGCCAGTTGCTCAACGATATCAACGTATTCACAACCACCGTAGTAACGTTTGCCCGGATACCCTTCCGCGTATTTGTTAGTCAGCTGTGAACCTTGCGCCTGCATTACACGCGGGCTGGTGTAGTTTTCTGAAGCAATCAGTTCAATGTGCTCTTCCTGACGCACTTTCTCTTGCTCCATCGCCTGCCACAACTCGGCATCATAATCGGCAATGTTCATATCACGCTTTAACATCCGCATCTCCTGACTCAGCTAACTAAATAAAACGGCAGTGAATGGCCCTTAAGGGCGAAGGCACACAGTGTAAACTGTTTTACCGGGTCATGGATAGCCGCACGAGCAGCTTTTTACGCAAACGATTGGCTCACCGTCTGGCAAGGGTTTGTTCGTAAGCGTCTCATCCAGACCGTCTTTTATTTTTGCCCGTGTTTTCTACCATGGACACTTTCGCGAACATGGACTCT
>NZ_CBFFRK010000113.1:0-14280 GCF_965644245.1 Erwinia sp. V71 | reverse complement strand
GCAGGATAGCTTATCGGTAGCTAACCGTCCCTCCATCCACATGACCAAGCGTTGCACTTATTATCTGAATTCGCGCCCCACCGATTAAATCGCACCTTCCTTAGGCAATCCAGGGTATCAATGACTGATATTTCTAATATCGGTTCATTTTTTGCAGCGTTAATTTATGAGCAGACATGCGGCGCAGGAAAGCGCGCCTCAATGAGGCATTAATGACGTCTGAAAACTATTTCAGCTGGCGCGGAGAAGTTGGCGCATTTTTCCATTCAGTCACTGAAACGGCTCAGTTGCTTCACATTGTTCAGCAGCAAATTGAACGGCTGGGTTTTGATTATTTTGCGCTACTTATTCAGCATCCGGTGCCTTTTACCCGGCCTGAAACCCATCTGTTCACCACCTTTCCCGCGCGCTGGTTACGCCACTATCGCCGGGAAAAGTTTATCGAGATCGACCCGGTGGTGCGCATGCGTCACTGCCCGGGGAGAATCGTGCAGTGGTGTGATGAGCTTTTCGCCGGTTGTGAACGGCTGTGGCGTGATGCAAAAGATTTTGGCCTGCGGGCGGGTTTTTCATGTTCTATAATGGCAACTAACCGTGCCATCGGCATATTGTCAGTTTCGTCGCGCATTTCGTTAAAAACTATCGGGCTTTGCCCGCTGTTTGAAATGAAACTTCAGCATCTGACGGAGCTGTATTTGCAAACCTTGTTGCGCCTTGAAGATCGCTCCATGCTGGTGCTCGATATGCTTTTTAGTGAGCGCGAGCTGGAGATTGTGAAATGGACTGCGGAGGGAAAAACCGCGGCGGAAATATCACTCATTCTGGGAATTTCCGAGCATACCGTTAATTTTCATCAGAAAAATATGCAGAAAAAGTTTAACGTCGCCAATAAAACGCAGCTGGCCTGTTACGCTGCGGCGACAGGCTTGCTTTAGAAAAACGCAACTACCAATTTTGGTAGTTACATCTCGCTAATCGGTTGTCTACCCTGCGCCGGGGTTATACCTGCTGTGCCCAGAGGCACGGTATCGACGAGGGAATGCTACAGGGGATAGTGATGAAGATAATTCAAACTCAGCTTAAGGATATGCCATCCTCCTTGTTGGCAGAATTGGGAAGTTACCGTTATAACGTTTTTGCCCGCGGTGAGGGCTGGTCGATTCCGTCACGGTTACGCACGCCGGGTCAGGAGTATGACCGTTTTGATCGTTCTGATGTGACATGGCTGATTGCCTGGAGCGCGAAGCATGGTATCAGTGGCTGCGTCCGGCTGATGCCGTGGCAGGATACCGATATTCTGGAAGGGGTGGCGGTGCCTTTTGACGCCAGCACGACCTGGGACATGTCGCGTTTTTCGGCACGTCTGGAAATTGATAAAGAGCTGCCGCTGCATATTTTATGGCATGCGTTGCAGATGGCGGAAAATGCCGGTATTCAGCACGTGGTGAGCGCCGCGACGCCGATGCTGGAAAAAATGTTTGAACAGCATCAGGTCAGTTATGAACCGCTGACGCCGGGGCTGATTCATACCGAAGATAATCTGTTCGCGGTGAAGATCCCGGTGGTGCAACCGGTGCTGGCGGATAAATATCAGGGCGCGCGGCGCTTTAGTCCGGAAGAGGTACTGCCGTCACTGGGCGTTTCAGTGAACTGGCACACGCGCGAACATTAATCAGGCCCAGCGAGTCCATAGTGTAATCAGTAACCAGGCAGCGACAATCCAGCAGAGAATGGCGCTGCCGAAGGCGTAGGGCAGGCGCATCACGCCGACGAAATACCACAGGGAAAGCAAGTAGGCAAAATAGGGCAGGATGGCCCACATGCCGAAGACGATGGTGGTGCGCAGTGCGTCAATACCGCGTTCTGTGACCACGACATAGTGGGCAATCAGCGCGAAGGTCGGGAACAGGGGAATCAGACCGGCAATATAGTAGTTGCGTGTTTTTGCCAGTAAACCGATCAACAGCACCACGGCGGCGCCAAGTATTACCTTGATAAGTAAGCCCATTGTCAGCTCAGTCAGTTGTCAGAAACGCTAAAGTGAACCAGCTGGCGGCTAAAAGCAATGGGCTTGCCATGAAAATCGTTAATTGCGATAGGCGGTTTTAATCTGCTGGATAGTGTTGCTGTAGATGCCAGCCTGTTGCTGATTTTCCAGCTGTGCGATGTATCTCTCCATATTCACAATCACTTTTCCTGCGTCTGCCTGGCCCATTCCCTTCAGCATCAGGGTAACCATGGCTTTCAGGCAGGCGACTTCGTGTGCCAGTGCCTGGGTGTCTTCAGAGGTTGAAAAGTCGTTCTGACTCATGTGTGTCTCCTGCGTGGGATTTATTTCTCACATAATCCGCGGGTTATGTGAATAAAAAGTGATGCCAGTATACCATAACCTGTGCCGGGCGAACGCAGCACTACAGCCGGAAAGTGAAATAATGTAAACACCTGGGTAATGATTATTAACACTGGCATCAATGATAACGCAGGTTATTACTTTAAGATGTTGATTGTGATAGAATTGTTTGCATTTCTTATATATTTAATACCGCACTAATTAACTATAAATGAACTGATAATTAACTCATATAAGAATTTACTTCTGTTATTGGTAATTATTTCATCATCATTTTTCGAACAATATTGATACAGTAAGTGGCGATTTATGTTCATTCCTGAACGAAAAAAGAGTAACATCAGGCGTTAAATTAGCCTGTGTATTCTTCTTTTACCTTCGACCTTTGTGGAGAGATCCTTTTGATCAGCGTTCTTCTTGTTGATGACCACGAACTGGTACGCGCAGGGATCCGTCGCATACTGGAAGATATTAAAGGCATGCGGGTAGCCGGTGAAGCCAACTGCGGCGAAGATGCCGTGAAATGGTGCCGCAATAACAATGTTGATGTGGTGCTGATGGACATGAACATGCCCGGCATCGGTGGGCTGGAAGCGACGCGCAAAATCGTGCGCTTCAGTCCGGATATCAAAATCATCATGCTCACCATCCACACCGAAAATCCGTTACCCGCCAAAGTGATGCAGGCTGGCGCGGCCGGTTATCTGAGCAAAGGCGCTGCGCCACAGGAAGTCATTAGCGCTATCCGCTCGGTGAATGCCGGTCAGCGCTATATCGCGTCCGACATTGCCCAGCAGATGGCGTTAAGCCAGATTGAGCCGCAGAAAGCGGAATCGCCGTTCAGCTGTTTGTCGGAGCGCGAATTACAGATTATGCTGATGATCACCAAAGGGCAGAAAGTCACCGAGATTTCCGAGCAGCTGAATCTCAGCCCAAAAACGGTTAACAGCTATCGTTACCGCATGTTCAGTAAACTGAATATCGGCGGTGATGTTGAGTTAACGCATTTAGCCATTCGTCATGGCATGCTTAATGCGGAGTCGTTGATTAGCAGTGAATGATGTTTTTGATGCCAAATCCTTCCTGAAGACGGTCACCAGCCAGCCGGGCGTCTATCGGATGTATGATGCAGGCGGTACGGTTATCTATGTTGGCAAAGCCAAAGATCTGAAAAAACGGCTGTCCAGTTACTTTCGCGGCAACCTGGCCAGCCGCAAAACGGAAGCGCTGGTCAGCAATATCAGCCAGATTGATGTCACTGTTACCCATACAGAAACCGAAGCGTTACTGCTGGAACACAATTACATCAAGCTTTACCAGCCGCGCTACAACGTCCTGCTGCGCGATGATAAATCCTACCCCTATATTTTCCTCAGTGCGGATGTACATCCGCGGCTGGCGATGCACCGTGGCGCCAAACATGCCAAAGGGGAGTATTTTGGCCCTTTCCCCAATGGCTATGCGGTGCGTGAAACCTTAGCGCTGTTGCAGAAAGTCTTCCCGGTGCGCCAGTGTGAAAACAGCGTCTACCGCAACCGTTCGCGTCCCTGCCTGCAGTACCAGATCGGTCGCTGCCTTGGCCCCTGCGTCAGCGGACTGGTGAGTGAAGAAGAGTACGCACAGCAGATTGAATATGTGCGCCTGTTTTTGTCGGGGAAAGACGATCAGGTACTGAATCTGCTGGTAGGACGTATGGAAAAAGCCAGCAGCGAGCTGAAGTTTGAGGAAGCGGCTCGCCTGCGTGACCAGATTCTGGCGGTGCGGCGGGTGACGGAGAAACAGTTCGTCTCCAATCAGGGGGACGATCTGGATGTGATTGGCGTCGCCTTTGATGCCGGCATGGCCTGCCTGCACGTGCTGTTTATTCGTCAGGGGAAAGTGCTGGGCAGTCGCAGCTATTTCCCGAAAGTACCGGGTGGCACCGAGCTGGCCGAAGTGGTGCAGACCTTTGTCGGGCAGTTCTACCTGCAGGGCAGTGAGGCGCGTACCTTGCCAGGCGAGATCCTGCTGGACTTCGCACTGCCGGAGCGCGAGCTGCTGGCCGATTCCCTGAGCGAACTGGCCGGGCGTAGGGTCAATATTCAGAGCAAACCCCGTGGCGACCGTGCTCGCTACCTGAAACTGGCGCGCACCAATGCCGCGACGGCGCTGGTGACGCGTCTGGCGCAGCAGTCGACGATTCATCAACGCCTGGCTGCACTGGCGGAGACGCTCGATATCCCGGAAATCAGGCGCATGGAGTGCTTCGATATCAGCCATACCATGGGCGAGCAGACTATCGCATCCTGCGTGGTGTTCGACAGCAATGGGCCGCTGCGCGCCGAATATCGTCGCTACAATATCAGCGGCATTACCCCTAGCGATGATTATGCGGCAATGAACCAGGTGCTGCGCCGTCGTTACGGTAAAGCGCTGGAAGAGGGGAAAATCCCGGATGTCATCCTGATTGATGGCGGTAAAGGACAGCTGGCACAGGCAAAAAATGTCTTTGCCGAGCTGGATGTGCCGTGGGACAAACAGCATCCGATCTTATTGGGTGTGGCAAAAGGCAGTGACCGTAAAGCCGGGCTGGAGACGCTGTTCTTTGAACCAGAAGGGGAAGGATTCTCGCTGCCGCCAGACTCGCCGGCACTGCATGTGATACAGCATATTCGTGACGACTCTCACAATCATGCAATTACAGGACATCGTAATAAACGCGCCAAAGTGAAGAACACCAGTGCGCTGGAATTGATTGAAGGGATCGGGCCGAAACGCCGCCAGCAGCTGCTTAAGTATATGGGCGGACTGCAACCGTTGATGGCCGCGACGGTGGATGAAATCGCCAAAGTGCCGGGGATTTCCCATGCGCTGGCAGAAAAAATCTACCATTCGCTCAAACACTAGCATTGAATACCGGGGTGCAATGTAGCAACATACAGGTAAATTCTACTCCGGCCAGACAGTTACCGTAGCATATGCAATTTAATATTCCGACGTGGCTTACCCTGTTTCGTGTCATCCTGATCCCATTTTTCGTGCTGGCGTTTTATCTGCCATTTCAGTGGGCGCCGCTGGCCTGCGCGCTGATTTTCATTGTCGCAGCTGTCACGGACTGGTTTGACGGTTTTCTCGCCCGCCGCTGGAAGCAGACCACGCGTTTTGGTGCGTTCCTTGATCCGGTGGCGGATAAAGTGATGGTGGCGATAGCGCTGGTGCTGATTGCCGAACATTTCCATGCCTGGTGGATCACGTTGCCGGCGGCGACCATGATTGCGCGTGAAATCATTATCTCTGCCCTGCGTGAGTGGATGGCGGAAATTGGAAAGCGCAGCAGTGTGGCGGTGTCATGGATTGGCAAAGTGAAAACGACTGCGCAGATGCTGGCGCTGTTTGCGTTACTGTGGCGCCCGGATGCGCTGGTGGAAGGCATCGGCGTGTTCGCATTGTACATTGCAGCGGTGCTGACATTCTGGTCAATGTTTCAATATTTGAGCGCAGCGCGCGGCGATTTGTTTGAACGGTGATCGATGCGACTTAAAAAGCAGCAAACGGACACGGAGTGAGGATAATTTTATTGACTCATTTCCTCAGGTCAGTAGAATGCAACGCATCGAACGGCAGCTAAGGCGCCAGAAGATAAATTAAATCAGCAGGTTCGGTAAATTCATCAGATTAACCGAAACAATAAAGCGCTGATAAATGCGGGAATAGCTCAGTTGGTAGAGCACGACCTTGCCAAGGTCGGGGTCGCGAGTTCGAGTCTCGTTTCCCGCTCCAAATCTGGTTAACAGAAGTATTCTGTTAACGGCCTGAAAAGGCAGCAAGAATTAAGGCGCGTTGGCAGAGTGGCCATGCATCGGATTGCAAATCCGCTTACCTCGGTTCGACTCCGGGACGCGCCTCCAATTTACACCTTTGCCCGGGTGGTGAAATCGGTAGACACAAGGGATTTAAAATCCCTCGGCTTATGGCTGTGCGGGTTCAAGTCCCGCCCCGGGTACCATTACAAATGGTTTGTAAGACAGTCACTTACAGCCGAAACAAGAAACCGCCGAAAGGCGGTTTTTTGCTTTTAGTATTTTTTCATAATATCACTTCATAATATTCTTCTTCGGTTCCTGCCCGCCGACCACCGGAACGACTGCAATCTTTCGGTTGTACCTGGCTGTCTGTTCGACATTTTTATGGCCAGATATGGCTTGTTTTTCGTATATGCTTCCGGACAGATCAGATATACCTTTCGCTTTCAGGTCATGAAATGTGAAATCGAAATCAATGTCAGGGAAGGTTTCCTTTGCATCCTGCTTTGCCTTCATCCAGCGACTGTTAAAGCCATCCCTTGTATATTTGGAGCCAGCTGGCTGGTGGATGACATAAATTGTACTCATACCTTTGTTTAAGGGCAGGGAAGATGCGGACTTGATTACACCTTCCAGTCTCGGACTCCATGCCTTAATTTGCGCAACACTGGTTTTGCTTTGCTTAATTAATATCCCTTCATCCATGAACTGGCTTTTTTTCATTTCAAGGACATCCGCCTGGCGGGCACAACAAAGATAAGCCAGCTCCATCGCAATTTTCACCACTGGTGGCGCTACGCTGTAAAGCGCGTCATATTCCACGTTCGTGACATAGCGGTCACGCGCAACCTCTTTAAACTGCTTAAGGAAGGTGCGATTTAATCATTCAAAGTTCTGTTCATGACTACAATGATTGCCGTTCATCTATCGTTTTCAGTGTTTTGGGCGGTTCTTTGTTCATTTACCATACGATGACAGGACGAAAAAATGGTTCCCATCGAATTAATCGCACCTTCCCTAATCAGACTCATCACAGTCCGGTCGATTCATGCTCAGGGACGACACACCCCCTGCAGTTCGCTTAACGGCTCTCACTTTCTGAAGCAAGGCACGGCATCAGCGGCAACTGACGAAAACCACTTCCCTTATCAGGTGTCATTGCCACCTGACTGAAAAAGTAAAGGAAATGCGTCGTGGCTGCTTCCAGTTAACGACCACTTTATGGACCAGGAATGCCGGCTGTAATGGTCAATCCGCAAACGTGTCTCACTACTCCGTGAGCAGAGGCGGTTGCTTTACGATTTTTTGGCTTCTATCCCTGCGGTGCAGTAAGTGATGCACTTCTCTATCCAGGCAAGAATGCCTTCCTCACGAATAATGGCACTTTCCAGCACAATGAAATCACCAAAACGGTCGCTGTCGGGGGAGGGGACGCCATCGTACTGTTCTGCCGTTTTGAGTAACTGATTCAGGCGGCGACGGTGCTGCATTTTTTGACTTTCGAGCAGTTTGATGCGGGAGGTAAGATCGATATAACTGGAGAAATACATGCGAACGCGAAAGACATCTTTAGCCGTTTTTTCAATCAGCTCATCTTTATGCAACCATTTTAACAAGTCAGCTTCACCTTTTTCGGTAATGCTGTACTGTTTTTTCTCCAGAATATCGCCGCTGATTTCAATGTCATAGGTGACCAGCCCTTCATCATGCAGGCGTTTCAGCTCGGTATAGATCTGGCTATGTTTGGCATGCCAGAACTCGGACAGTTCGTAGTTAAATTCCTTTCCAATGTCATAACCGGTCATCGGCTGTCTGTTCAGCAAACCGAGAATGGCGTATTTGAGCACACGCATAAATTTTTCCACTGCGATAAAAGTGCTTCGAGGATAGCAAACCGACGGTTTGCCAACAATAAACAGTGATGCATCCGGATATGTGCATAAATACAAACATGTAAATATTGACATGTTTGTTTGTGGGTGATTATCTTTAGCTCATCGAGAGCACGCAGGCTGTTAATTAAATGTGTTTGCGTTGTTCTAAAAAGTTAATCAACTTTATCTGAGGTGTCATCGTGAATTATGAAAGAAGGCGGTGGTTAATATTGTTAGCAAGTTGTTTTATTAATTTATGCGTCGGTTCAATGTATGCGTGGAGTGTTTTTTCTGCTCCGATGGCTGAATATCTCAGCCAGATCAATCAAACACCTTTATCAGCAGCGGATTTAGCACGTGTTTTTGTTGTCGCTAATTCTGTTGGCCCTGTCACGATGATCACCGGAGGAAAAATAAATGATACGTTTGGCCCCCGCTTTGTCATTCTGGTGGGGGGGCTGATGTTTGGCGGCGGGATCTATTTCTCGGGTTTTGCCACCCAACTGGAACACTTAATTCTGTCTTACGGCATCGTAACTGGTCTGGGACTGGGAATGGTGTACGGTGCGACGATCAGTAATTCGATTAAATTTTTCCCTGACCGCAGAGGCCTTGTTGGCGGACTCACTACCGCCTTGTTTGGCATTAGCTCGGTGATTATCCCGCCGATTGCCGCATTGATTATTAGTGAGATGGGTATTATTGCCTCGTTTAAAATAATTGGACTGGCATTTATGCTGGTGATCTGTGGTTGTGCCTTCCTTGTTGATAAATGCCCGGTGGGTTATAAACCGGCTGGCTGGCAGCCAGATGAAAAAAGACAGGCGTTCCCAGCAGTGAATAAGAACTGGCGGGAGATGCTGCAATCGCCGGTATTTTATGTCCTGATAATACTGCTTACCTGCGGTGCTGTGGCGGGCTTAATGTGTATTGCGCTGGCTTCTCCGCTGGCTCAGCATATGGTGGGTATGTCCGTTTCGTCAGCGACGATAGCGGTTTCTACCCTGGCACTGTTTAATGTGCTGGGCCGTATTTTTGCCGGTGTCATCTCAGACAAAATAGGCAGAATCAATACGCTCTCTCTTGCCTGTTTAATTTCGCTTCCCGGACTTTACGGCCTGTATATTTCGGGTCAGGGGGATGTCAGCCTGTTTTATGCCAGCATCTCGATTGTCGGGGCATGTTTTGGTGCGTTTATGGGTGTATTTCCGGGCTTTACCGCCGACCAGTTTGGTGCAAAACATAACAGCGTTAATTTCGGCATTATGTTTACCGGTTTTGCTATTGCCGGATTTGCCGGCCCATCAATCATGACTGCTGTATTTCACTCCACAGGCAGTTATCAGCATGCATTTTTAATCGGTATTGGTTTCTGCCTGACCGGTCTGCTATTGACCTGGGTGTATCGCGTGGCCAGCCGCCGTCAGCCGCAACAGATTTTAAATAATTAATCATTATCCCGAGTGTTTATATGAAAAGAAAATACCCGCATTTATCCAGCCCAATAAAAATCGGCAATGTTTATTTCAGAAACAGAATGTTTGGCGCCCCGATGGGGGGAACCGATATTACGGCTGATTGTACTATTGGCCCGGCCTCGACCGCTTTTTATGAGTATCGGGCGAAAGGTGGCGTGGCAAGTGTCACCGTCAGCGAACTGGTGGTGCATCCTGCGACAGAAGGCTCGCATATGTACCATTTAGATTTGCAAACACCCGGCTCGCTGGCCAGTTTTACCTATACCGCGGACGCCATTCGCCGCCATGGCGCGATTGCCAGTGTCGAGTTGTCGCATTCAGGGCAGTATGCGGGAACCTATTTAACGGACAAAAATAAAAAGCAGGGACTGTTTCAATGGGGGCCCAGCCAGCTCACGCGTCCTGATGGCAAAGAGGTGCATCAGCTGACCGTTGAACTGATTAAGGAGATTGTCGACGCGTACGGTGAAAAAGCCGCGCTGGCGAAAAAAGCCGGATTTGAGATGGTGATGGTGCATGGTGGTCATGGCTGGCTGATTAACCAGTTCCTGTCGCCTTATTTTAATCATCGTACTGACCAGTATGGCGGTTCGCTTGAAAACCGCGTGCGTTTCGCGCAGGAGGTGCTGGACAGCATTCGTCAGGCGGTGGGGCCCGGTTTCCCGATTGAATTCAGGATGAGTGGCTCCGAATTGTTTGAGGGTGGCTACGATCTTGCAGAAGGGATTAATATCGCGCAGCAGCTGGAAAGCCGTATCGATCTGCTCCATGTTTCCGCCGGTACTTACCAGCGCGGATTTGGTGTCACGCATCCCTCGATGTTTTTACCGCACGGCAGCAATGTCTGGCTGGCGGAAGCGATTAAGAAGCATGTCTCGGTCCCGGTTGCGACCATTGGTGGTCTGAACGACCCGCAAATGATGGAGGAGATTATTGCCTCGGGAAAAGCGGATATTGTCGAGATGGCGCGAGCCTTACTGGCCGATCCTGAATTGCCCAAAAAAGTCGTGATCAATAATGATGCCAGTATTATCCGCTGCCTGCGCTGCTACACCTGTATGGCCGAACGGGCGCAAACCGCCACGCGCCGCTGTACCGTGAATCCGATAATTGGTCGTGAGCTGGATGGTATGGAAATCCTTCCCGCCCGTAAGAAGAAAAAAGTGCTGGTAGTGGGGGGCGGCCCGGCAGGGCTGCAGGCCGCATTAACCGCGGCACGTCGTGGACATGACGTCATTCTCTGCGACAAAAATGACGAGGTGGGTGGCATTCTTATTGGCGAGCAGGCGATACCCTTTAAATATGAGATGTACCAGCTGGGTGTCAGTCTGGGCGTTTTGTGTGCAGAAGCGGGGGTGGATATTCGTCTGAACACGCGGGTCGACCGTGCCTTTGCTGATATCATCGCGCCGGATGTGATTATTATTGCCGCCGGTTCGGAGCCGCTTCGTCCGCCAATCCCCGGGCTGGACAGCCAGCAGGTGGTATTGATTAATGACTATCACCACCATAAACAGGACATCAGTGATGATGTGGTGGTTTTAGGTGGCGGACTGGCGGGGTGTGAAGTGGCAATACACCTTTCCCGTGAGCATAAGAAGGTGAAATTAGTGGAAATGAATGGCGAATTGTCTCCTGATGCGAACGTACGCCATCGGCCATTATTATTAGCTGAGATTGAAAAATCAGGTATCGAGGTGTTCCTGAACCACAAAGCCACGGCAGTGAGTCATGCTGGCGTAATGTGCGAAGATCGGCAGGGGAAAAGTCATCTTGTCGCGGGCAGCAGCGTGATATGCGCGCTGGGTCAGCGCTCAAGACGCGATATTGTCGAAGAACTTTGGGATTGCGCACCTTTAGTGTCACAGGTGGGTGACTGTGTGAAAGTCTCGACGATTACCACTGCGGTATATCAGGGGCATCATGCCGCGCTGGATATCTGACCTGCGCTGAACGGCCGGGTGTGCTTGTGGGCCACCCGGCTGTCCCCTGAGAACGGTTACGTCAGGGTAAAAGCGGTAACATCATCGCTTTATGCTGTTTTAGTCCGAATCAGATAATCAAACGAACTCAGTGACGCTTTCGCGCCTTCGCCCGTGGCGATAATAATCTGTTTGTACGGCACCGTGGTGCAGTCGCCAGCCGCAAAAACGCCTTTCACGGTGGTTTCGCATTTGGCATCGATGATGATCTCACCCATGCGGTTGCGCTCAATTGCGCCTTCCAGCCAGGTGGTGTTTGGCAGCAGACCAATCTGGACAAAAATCCCCGCCAGTTCGACGTTGTGCACGTCGCCGCTAATGCGGTCGCGATACTCCAGGCCGACGACTTTGCTGCCATCGCCTTTCACTTCAGTAGTCTGCGCGTTCAGCACGATATTCACGTTGCCCAGACTGCGCACTTTATCCTGCAATACCTGATCCGCTTTCATTTCTGGTGCGAATTCCAGCAGCGTCACGTGCTCGACGATACCCGCGAGGTCAATCGCCGCTTCCACGCCAGAGTTACCGCCGCCAATCACCGCCACACGTTTCCCTTTAAACAACGGGCCGTCGCAGTGCGGGCAGTAGGTGACACCTTTGGTGCGATACTGGTCTTCACCCGGAACGTTCATGTTGCGCCATTTTGCACCCGTAGCAATGATGATGCTGCGTGCTTTCAGCACCGCGCCGGACGCGGTTTCAATCTGGTGTAAACCACCTTCCTGCGCCGCCGGAATCAGCTTGCTGGCGCTCTGGCTGTCAATCACATCGACTTCGTAATCACTGACATGCGCTTTCAGCGCGCCCGCCAGCTTCTGACCTTCGGTTTTCGGCACGGAGATGTAGTTTTCAATGTCCACGGTGTCGAGCACCTGGCCGCCGAAACGCTCACCCATCAGGCCGGTGCGAATCCCTTTACGGGCCGAGTAGACTGCCGCCGCTGCGCCCGCCGGACCAGAGCCGACAATCAGTACATCGTAAGCCTCGCGTGTGTTCAGTTCTTCCGCCGCACGTTTTTCCGCGCCGGTATCCACTTTGGCGACGATTTCGCTCAGCGTCATGCGACCCTGACCAAACTCTTTGCCGTTCATATATACCGCCGGAACGCCCATCACATTACGGTCAGTAATCTCATGCTGGAACGTACCACCGTCAATCGCGGTATGTTTAATGCGCGGATTTAGCACGGACATCAGGTTCAGTGCCTGCACCACATCCGGGCAGTTATGGCAGGAGAGCGAGTAATAGGTTTCGAATTCAAAATCGCCGTCGAGTTCGCGGATCTGTTCCAGCAATGTCTGGGCTTCTTTCGACGGATGACCACCGGTCCACAGCAGCGCCAGCACCAGAGACGTAAACTCATGTCCCAGCGGAGAACCGGCAAAACGCGGACCCTGTGCTGAACCGGGGTTGGTAATCAGGAACGAAGGCTTGCGTACCGCCAGGCTGTTATCTTCTCTGAAGGTCACCTGGGGTGATAATTCTGCAAGTTCCGCGAGCAGTTCTCTGATTTCGATTGATTTGTTGCTGTCATCCAGCGTGGCAACCAGCTCAACCGGTTTGGTTAGTTTTTCAAGGTAGGCTTTGAGCTGGGTTTTCATGTTGGTATCGAGCATGTTTACTCTCCTGGTAAAAAAACATCATCATGCAAGCTGCCTCGCTGGGGCCGCCTGAATGCAACTTGAATCATGGTGTTGGAATCAAATGGGCGCACCTGCGCCCATTTCACCCTTGTTCGGGGTTGCCCGGAGGCCCGGGCAGATGCGGTTTAGATCTTACCGACCAGATCTAAGGAAGGAGACAGCGTGGATTCGCCTTCTTTCCATTTCGCCGGGCACACTTCGCCTGGGTGAGAAGCCACGTACTGTGCCGCTTTCACTTTACGCAGCAGGTCAGACGCGTCACGGCCGATACCTTCAGCAGTCACTTCAATCGCCTGGATGATGCCCTGTGGGTCAACGATAAAGGTGCCACGATCAGCCAGACCTTCGTCTTCGCGCATGTTTTCGAAGTTACGGGTCAGGGCGCCAGTCGGGTCACCGATCATCGCGTATTTGATTTTGGCGATGGTTTCAGAGCTGCTGTGCCATGCTTTGTGGGTAAAGTGGGTATCGGTAGAAACGGAGTAAACGTCCACGCCCAGTTTCTGCAGTTCGTCGTAGTGATCGGCAACGTCACCCAGTTCGGTCGGGCACACGAAGGTGAAATCTGCCGGATAGAAGAAGAAGACGCTCCAGCGACCTTCGGTATCTTTTTCTGTGACTTCGACGAATTCGCCGTTTTTGAACGCCTGGTTTTTGAATGGTTTAATTTTGGTATTAATCAGGGACATCTGTACTTCCTCCGTGTTTTCGATGGAGGCTAAGGTAACTAACTTCTCCTGGCCGGGCTAATGCGTTTGCTGTATCAAATCAATCAGTAATACCTAACAACGGAGAGAAGACGGGTTATAGGCTGACTCGTGCCAGCAGAAAGTGAGGGCAGTCAGTGATGACGGGGTAGCGGTGATACCGCAGATTTGCACCTTGTTTACCGTCTTTCACCGGCACTGATTTGCTGCGCTATGCGCACAAAATGCGTCACCAGCGTCTGATTGCGTCCTGCCCGCCAGGCGATGTTCAGCTCTGCACACGGAATATCGGTGCCGATGATGTGCCGGTAAACCACGTTATGATTATTGTTGATGGCCACGGAAAGAGGCAGAAAGGCCAGTCCCATCCCGGCACCGACCAGGCTGAGGAAGGTGCGATTTAATCGGTGGGGTTCAGTGGAGTCCTTAGCTGTATTAGCCTTACCTTAGCTGAGCTGTATTAT
>NZ_CBFFRK010000112.1:0-14500 GCF_965644245.1 Erwinia sp. V71 | reverse complement strand
ACAGCTCAGCTAAGGTAAGGCTAATACAGCTAAGGACTCCACTGAACCCCACCGATTAAATCGCACCTTCCTTAACAGTAGCTTAATGCCGGATTCAGGCCCTGTTCATTTCGACGGTTATTTCCGGCTCACATTTTTCCTGCGGCTTAACAATACGGTACTCGGCTTTGCCTTTATGGACATAGATGCAGGCCCGGCCCATATCGCCGCCGTCCTGTTCCTGCGACAGAGAGATGGTGACCGTTTCTGCTGCTGCGCTGAACGCAAGAAGTAATCCGGCGATGGGCAAGGCGAGCAGGCTGGTTGTGTGCCATACCTGAAGGCGTTTCATGTCTGCTTCCTTTAAATCTGTCTGAGTGGTGCCCTGGCTGCGACGGCCAGGCGATCATTAATATCACTTTAACTATTTTCGGCACTATAAGGTTAAAAAAGATTCCGGATAATTCCGAACCTTTAATCCTGGTATTGCCCGGTCGATCACGATTTTGGAATCTTTTTGCACTTTCTGCACAGTTATCTGACGCCATTGCGGCGTAAATCAGCAATCTACTCTACGTCCAATAATTATTAAATGAAATCCAAATCTCATTCCAGTACGGAAAAATTCGGTTTTTAAGAAGTTTCTGGAAAATAACTCAGGAATAAACGAACAGTTATTGTTGGCTAATGGTGCTATGTTGAAAGGGCGTTAAACCTACAGGAGGCGATTATTACCCGGACATCAAGTGGGCGTGATTGTACGACGTGGCGGTTTAGTGTCGATGAGAGCGCCAATCCTTATCTCCGTGGGGCATGGTTCCCCGCGTAATCAGGCGCTGATAACAGCGTTGTGACTGCACGATATCGCCAGCGGCGACGGCAGTTATTTCCTCAAAGCCCGCCCTGCGCGGGCTTTCGCTTTTCTGCATCAGTATCCCTGTTTGTGCCCGACCGCCTGGTTTTAATCCGCCCGTTACTGCGATGCAGCAAAAAGGGTAACGGCCGTTTGCTAAACTTGTTACAGTTACCGTTTACTCTTTATTTGCCGGGAATATTATGACGACCGAAATTGCACACTCATCGAGCAGCCCTAAGCAGGCTGCATTGCAGCTGGTTATTGAACTGGTGCGTGCGGGGAAACTCAGCCCAATGCAGGGCGATGCTTCCAATATGATTTCCATCTACGAGCAGTTTAAAGCGCACTTCGAAGCCGACAAATCCGACTCCGTCATCTCCTGATGCGCACGGCGCGGATTTAACGCCGCGCCATCCTTTCAGCCAACGATTCTGCCCTGTGCCATCTGTGCGGCACGGTCACACATATGGTCGATAACGTCAGGATCGTGGCTGACCAGCACCATGGTCAGATTATCCTGACGTTTTAACTCATTCAGCAGGTTGAGAATTTCTGCCTGTACCGACATATCCAGCGCCGAGGTCGGCTCATCCAGCAGCAGAATTTTCGGCTCCAGCAGCAGGGCGCGCACAATGGCGACGCGCTGGCGCTGCCCGCCGGAGAGCTGATGCGGATAGCGATCCGCCATCGCCGGGTCGAGTCCCACATGACGGAAGCCGTCATCAATACGCTGATCGATATCTTTTACCTTCAGCATTTTCAGCGGCTCGGCCAGCGTGCGGCGCAGGCGATGGCGCGGATGCAGCGACGCATACGGGTCCTGAAACACCATCTGCACATCACGGCGCAGCGTGCCGGTAAACTCTTTGCCTGGCACCGCCTGATGCCCGGCGAGGCGCATATTGCCCTGCCAGTGCGAGTTGAGCCCGGCCATTACCCACAGCAGCGACGATTTACCGCAGCCAGACGGCCCGACCAGACCAAAGCACTCCCCGGTCTCAATCGACAGCGACACATCATGCACCACGGTGCGCAGATCGTAACCGTGACGGTGCGCCACGCTGAGCTGTTGCAGTTCAATCATGCTCACGATGGGCCTCCAGAGCGGCGCGATCCAGTACCGGCAGCGGCTGGCCGTGGGTGGCTTTCCCCGGACGGCAGGACCACAGGGTACGGGTGTAAGGATGCGTCGCGCGCGGCAGTTCAGCGGCGGGCAGGTTGTCGAGCACTTCGCCTTTGTACATCACCATCACGCGTTCACAATGTTCTGACACCTGCTGCAGGTCGTGGCTGATCAGCAGCAGACCCATATTGCGTTGCTCCACCAGCCGGCGGATCAGCGCCAGCACCTGATCGCGCATCGCGTGATCCAGTGCAGAAGTCGGTTCATCGGCAATCAGGAACTGCGGATCGGTAATCAGCGCAATCCCCAGCATCACGCGCTGTCCCATGCCGCCGGAGAGCTGATGCGGATAACGATCCACCAGCTGTGCCGGCTGCGTCAGGCCGACTGCATCGAGCATATCCAGTACCTTTTCCCGCCGCGCAGCGCGGCTGAGGGACTGGTGCAGTTTCAGCGGCTCTTCCACCTGCCAGCCAATGGTGCGGGTCGGGTTTAGCGCATATTTCGGGTCCTGCATCACCATCGCCAGCTTACTGGCGCGCAGCTGCCCCCAGCGACGTTCTGTCAGGGTAAGGGCATTTTCCCCGGCGATAGTTAACTGGCGGGCCTGCACCTGTAATGACGGTGCCAGCAGCCCCATCAGTGAACGGGCGGTGAGTGATTTGCCGGAACCGGATTCTCCCACCAGCGCCACGCGCTCGCGGCCGAGGCTGAAGGAGATGTCTTTCACCAGCCGGACGCCACTGTCGAGGGCGATGGTGAGGCCATCGGCGATAATCAGCGGTGAGTGATCAGTTGGCATTGCGGGTATCCAGTCGGTCGCGCAGGCCGTCGCCTGTCAGGTTAAAGGCCAGGCTGGCGAACAGAATCGCGCCACCCGGAGCGGCGGCGACCCACCACTGGTCAAAAATCACTTTGCCGCCTTCCGCGACCATTGAGCCCCATTCCGCCGTCGGTGGCTGTACGCCCATACCGAGGAAGCCAAGACCGGCGGCGGAAAGAATAATTCCGCCAAGACTCAGTGCGGCGCGCACCACCGCGCTGGGCAGGCAGAGCGGCAGAATATGACCAAACATCAGGCGCAGACCGCGAATGCCCTGCATGCGCGCCGCGGCAAGGTAATCACTGCGACGCAGTGCCAGCGTTTCTGCACGCGCCTGACGAGCGAAGGGTGGCCAGCTGGTCAACGCCAGCGCCAGTGCGCCGTTCATCAGGCCCGGCCCCATCATCGCCACCAGCGCCAGCGCAATCACCAGGTTCGGCAGCGAAAGGAAGATATCGGTAATACGCATCAGCACGCGTTCTGTCCAGCCGCCAAGATAACCGGCGGCAATACCGACCAGCATCCCGACCGGAATGGTCAGCAGCAGGATCAGCGACACCAGCAGCAGCGTCGGGCGGGTGCCGTAAATCACGCGTGACAGCAGGTCGCGGCCAAAACCGTCGGTGCCCAGCCAGTGGCTGGCGGATGGCGGCAGCAGACGCTGCGCCATCATCTGCGCGTTCGGATCATACGGCGCCAGCAGGGGCGCAAACAGTGCGGCCAGCAGCAGGACCGCCACCAGTGTGCCGCCAATCGTCAGGGTGGTGATGCGACGGCGACGACCGCGGCGTGGCGCGACAGTTTCGGCATCAGTTACATTTTGCGTCATCGGGTTCTCGGATCGGTTAACCAGGTCAGGGCGTCAGCCAGTGCATTCAGCACGATAAAACAGCCGCCAATCAGCAGCGTCGAGCCCAGAATTGCCGGGGCATCGGAAGCAAACAACGCATTGGTCATATAGCGCCCGACGCCCGGCCAGGCAAAGACGGTTTCCGTTAATACGGAACCTTCCAGCAGCGACGCATAGGAGAGCGCCAGCACGGTAATCAGTGTTCCCGAGACATTGGGGAAAATATGCAGCAGCAAAATGCGTCCGCGTCCGGCGCCTTTGGCGCGCGCGAGGGTGACATACTCTTTACTGCTCTCTTCCAGCAGCGCGGCGCGCAGCAGACGGGTAATCGCCGCCATCGACAGCATTCCCAGCACCACTACCGGCAGCCACAAATGGGCGATAGCGTTACGGAACATCTCTGGATCGCCGCAGAGCCAGCTGTCAATCAGCACAAAACCGGTCTTTGGTTCCAGCGTATACAGGTAAATATCATCCAGCCTGCCCGGCCCGGCCGACCAGTGCAACACGGCATAAAACAGCAGCAGACCCAGCAGGCCGAGCCAGAACACCGGCACGGAATAACCCAGCAGGGAAACCAGTCGCGCAAGATTATCGACAATACTGCCTGGCTTCCACGCGGCCAGCAGCGCGAGGCTGATACCAAAGAAAGCGCCAAACAGCATCGAACAGGTTGCCAGTTCAATAGTGGCAGGGAAGGTGCGCAGCAGGTCGCTGGCAACGGACTGGCCGGTAATACGTGAGATACCGAGATCGCCACGCGCCAGGTGTTCGATATAGTGCCAGAACTGGATCAGCATCGGCTGATCGAGCCCTAAATCACGCCGTACCTGAGCATAGGTCGCTTCGCTGGCGTGATCGCCGGCAATCTGCAACACCGGATCGACCGGTGACAGATGTGACAGTATAAAGGTGAACGCCAGTAAACCGACCAGCGTCACCAGTAACGAAATCAGGCTGGTGGCGAGACGTCCGCCACCGCGCCAGAAACGCCGGGCGGACCCGGCTTGTGCAGACGATACCGTCATTACTTACTGACCTGGTTGTAGAACACCATATCCGGGTTAATCCCCTGCTGATACCCTTTCAGGTTGTCGCGCAGTGCAATCAGCTGACGCGCCTGCAGGCCAATCACAAACGGCGATTTCTGCTGCACTTCACGCTGCATTTTCTGGTACATCTCGACGCGTTTCGCATTATCGCTTTCGGCGGTTGCCGCCAGCGTCTGTTTGCTCAGCTCAGGAATATGCCAGTTGGAGCGCCATGCCAGTGTCTTGCTGCCATCTTCCGGGTTGTAGGCGAAGGCTGCTGCGTTGGTGTTCGGATCGAAATAGTCCGGGCCCCATGAGGTCAGCACGGATTCGTACTGGTGGGCTTTCACTTTGGTGGAGACTTCGCTGCTGATGCCTGGGATCAGTTCCACTTTGACGCCACCTCTGGCGAAGCTGCCCTGCAGCGCCTGAGCGATATCCAGGTACGGCGGCTGGTTGTTGACGGACAGCTTAAAGCTGACGTTGGTCAGACCCGCTTTCTGCAGAATCGCTTTCGCTTTTTCAGGATCGTAGGTGAACGGTTTGTCTTTCAGTGCACCGAGGTAGCCGTCCGGCAGGAAGGACTGGTGCACGGCGAACTGGCCTTTCAGCAGCTCGTCAGCAATACCTTTGTAGTCAAACAGATAGCGTGCTGCTTCCCACAGCGCCGGGTTTTTCAGCACTGGTGAGGCTTCGGCATTGAACTGCAGGAAATAGAGTGAGGCAATCGGCACGGCCACCGGCTTCACGCCAGGTTTGCCCTGCAGTGCGGCGATCTGATCCGCGCCCAGGTTACGGGCGATATCCGCATCGCCCTGCTCCAGCAGCAGACGACGTGCAGCAGGTTCCGGCACGTTTTTAATCAGGATATTTTTCAGCTTCGGCGCACCGCCCGGTGAGGTCGGGTTTGCCGCCAGCAGCACCACTTCATGTGGTACATATTTGCGGATCTGGAACGGACCACTGCCTGCGGAGTGCGCGCCCAGCCAGCTGTTACCGAAGTCACCATTTTTCACATTGGCACTGACCAGTTTCTCATCGACGATGGAGGAGACTGGCGCGGAGAGCAGGCTCAGAACGTACGCCGGGCTGACATTGGCGGTCCAGCTGACCTGTACATGCTGGTCATCGATTTTCTTCAGCTGAGCATCGACGTTATCTTTGTTCCAGCCCAGCTGGGTGAGGATAAAGGAGGGCTCCAGGTTCAGCTTCACCACGCGCGACAGGGAGAAGATGACATCTTCCGGGCGCACCGGGTTGCCGCTGGCGAATGTCGCGCCATCGCGCAGGGTAAAGGTCAGGCTGCGGTTATCGCTGCCCGGCTGCCATGAGCTGGCCAGCGTCGGTTTCAGATCCACCGGGTTCGCCGGGTCTGACTGCAGCAAACGCTGGTACAGGCTGTTAAAGGCCTGCACGGTCGTCAGTTCGAAGCCTTGTGCCGGGTCGAAGCTGGAGGCATCGTCGATAGACTGGGCAATCACCAGGGTGTCTGGTGGGGTAGCGGCCTGCACGGTAAACGACGCGGCCAGAGCAACTGCGAGGACTGACGGAACGAGACTTTTCATGACGTTTCCTTACCTTAGGATTTTTCGCGAGTTTAAATTAGTACCATCAGTAACAAATAGTTGATTATTCGCTATGTTTATTTCTTCTGGTTATAAGGTAATGGAACTGGTTATAAAAGTTAACTGTTTCCGCTCAGCACGGCGCTGTACAACGCGGGCAACAGTGCGAGAGTGTTATTGATCATATGCAGAAAAATGGGCAGTTTCAGGCCGCGTGAGGTCAGCCGGGCATAGCATAACAGCAAAGAGAACAGCGTCAGCAGCGCCAGAGTCTGTATATGCACATACTGCGTGTGCATCGCCGCAAACAGAATCGAGGTGAGGGTGGCGCAGGCCAGCGGACTCTTCGGTGCCCATAACAGAAAGCCCTGTAGCAGAAATCCGCGAAACAGAATCTCTTCAAATACCGGCGCCAGAATCACGGCGCTGAACAGCATCACCAGTACGGTGGTACGGCTTTGCTGCGCCTGCTGCTCCAGCCAGACTTCCGGTTGTTGCAGCCAGCTGCCCAGCACCATTAACAGCGCCAGTCCGGCAAGAAACAGCAGGGTGATGCGCAGGCGCAGTGTTCCCAGCGGAATATCGTCGCGCCGCGAGCAGTAAAAGCGATACAGGGGATAGAGGACGGCAAATTCGAACAGGCGGATCACGGGCACCAGCAGGCCACTGCTGCGTAAAGTCGCCACATTGGGAAACGAGGCGACCATCAGGGTAATCAGATAGTAAAGGGCAAAGATGCCGCCATAACACAGCGTCAGCGTGACACGGTCGGTTTTCATGTTTATCTTTTGCCCGTCAATCAGTGATGACGCAATACTATCAACCGGTTAGCAGACTGTCGAGACAGGCGCGAACGGGCCGGGTAGTGACCCGACTCGTCGCAGAATGGCAGGCTTAGCGTACGCGGATGGCAACCAGGATCATCAACGCCGCGATGCAAATAAAGATCGCGAGTTCCATGATTTCCTCCTCAGATTATTCTTAGAAAATTATAACGCGTTACTGCGTGATTTTTGAGCTATCTGTGCCACATCTGGTGTAGTGTAAAGAAGGCGCACGGATGGCTAAAAAAGCGTCCGCTCTGCCAGCGTGATCTGCTAGTCTGAGTCCAGCTGAAGTTAAAATATGTTGAAGAAGGAGTGTAAACGTGACTTTTTATCTGAAAGCACTGCCGATTGCCGCATTGATGCTGCTGGCGGGCTGCAAGACTGCCCCGCAGCATGACAGCGCAGTGACACCGATTGATCCGGATACCAGCCCTTGCGGTGCGCCGCATTATCAGAGTTATATCGGCCAGCCGCTGGCGGCAGCCAAAGCGCTGAAGCTGGATAATCCGGTGCGCGTGCTGCCGCATAACAGTGCCGCCACCATGGATTTTAATCTGCATCGCCTGAATTTTAGCGGTGACGTGAATGGCCGCATCAATCGCGTGTATTGCGGGTAAGCGTGCGGGCGCGACGACTGTCATATTGCTGCAACGACAGGCGGTTAAGTTAACCCCCTGTCTTGCAAAAGTGATCTCCTCGTCACGCTATAACAGGCAATGCTTGTCTTTTCGTACCTTCCCGCATAGTGCGGGATTTTTTTTATCTGCTAGCTGGCCTCCGCCGCGTTGCTGCGCAATGCGCGCGAACGTAGCGACAGGCTGGCGCTGGTCACCGCCAGTACTGACAGCAATACCAATGCCAGCGCCGGAGCAATCACTGCCCAGGGCGCGCGCTCGATATACGGCATGCCTTCCGCCAGCACAATGCCCCAGTCGGCTGCCGGCGGCTGCGGTCCCAGCCCGAGAAAGCCTAATCCCGCCAGCGCCAGTGCCGTGCCCGGCAGCCGCAGCATGGCGTGGCGCACTAACGGCGGCAGCAGAGGTGGCAGGATATAGCGCCAGGCGCGTCGTAACGGACCGACACCCAGCACCGGCAGAATACGGATATGCGGCTGCGCCTGAATTTCCGCCACCAGTGACGCGGTATGCGCCGCCAGCGGTGCCCATCTGACCAGCATCACTGCAATAACGGCTCCTGCCGCCGTCGGGCCGTTCAGCGCCGCAATGACCATACCGGCAATCACCGGCGGCGTGGCGTTGGCGATTTCGATCGGCCCTGCCAGCAGGCGCGGGAACAGACCGATCAGCATCCCGATCAACAGCGTAAACAGCGTCACCAGCAGCGCCAGCAGGCAGGTATGTAACGCACCCTGCGCCACACGTGCCAGCACATCGCGCCCCATCGCATCGGCACCAAACGGCAGCGACCAGCCGGGCGTTTGCAGGCGCAGCCAGTCGGAGCTAAACGCATCGCGCGGAAGACCTGCGGCAATCAGTCCCAGTAACAGCAGCAGCGACAGTAACGGCAACCACAGCGCGCGGCGGCCTGCGCCTTCCTGCACCGGTGTGGCAGGCAGTGCGCCGAACTGCAGCGCTGGCCCCAGCAGCAGACGCTGCAGCAGGGTGGCGATCACGCCCGCAGTACAACCCAGCAGCAACAGAATCAGCATGCCGGTTTGCAGCGCAGGCAAGTCACTGGCCGCAGCGGCACCGAGGGTTGCACGTCCCAGTCCCGGGATGGCGAATACTTTTTCCACCGCAATCGCGCCGCCGGTCAGTCCTGTCACCACCATCGCCAGCTGTGGCAACAGCGACGGCAGAGTACGTTTAATCACCGCCAGCGCCACGATGTGCCGCGGAATCCCCGCCGCCTGCCAGCTAATCAGCCATTTTTCCTGGAAACTGGAGCTAAGGCCATCGGAGAACAGCCGCCCCAGCAGTCCACCTGCGGGAATACCCAGCGCCAGCGCGGGCAGTACCACATGTTGCCCACTGCTCCAGCCAAAGGGTGGCAGCCAGCCGAGCCAGACCGAACCGACCAGTAACAGTAAGGCCGCCAGCAGAAATTCCGGCAGCGCGGTGAGTGCTGCTGCCAGTGAACCGGAAGGGCGACGCGCCACACCGTTTAATCCGGCGCGCATCACGGGCAGGCACAGCAGGCAGAGGATCGTCAGCGCTACCAGCAGAGCACAGCCCATCAGCGTCAGCGAGACGCCCGCCGCTTGTAGCATGCCCGGCAGCACCGGGTTACCGGAAATCCATGAGTGACCCGCATCACCCTGCAGCAGATTACCCAGCCAGTGCCACAGCAACGGGCCAGGGCCGTCGTACAGTCCCAGCGACTGGCGAATCGCCGCCAGCGTTTCCGCTGTCGCTTCCTGGTCGCCGGAACGGGCGCGCAGCAGCGCCAGCGCCGGATCGCCGCCGGACAGCCAGGGCAGAATGCCCACCAGCATCACCATGGCCGCCAGCGTGATAACACGCGACAGCAGCGGCAGCAGGGCGGAAAAATGACGCATCATGGCTCCAGATGCGTTTGCAGGCCGATCAGCCGACGCTCGCGCGGGTCGCGTTCCGCATTGCGCAGTGCCGGGGTTTCACCCTGAATCACACGTTCATGCAGCATCGGGATCGCCGCATCGCTGGCGAGAATCAGGTTTTCTGCGGCCATAATCGCTTTCCGGCGTTCTTCTCCGGCCGGGATCGCCGCGGCGCGTTGCAGTGCTTCGTCAATCGCCGGCTGGCACAGCTGGGCGATATTAAACGAACCTTTGCAGGCGAAATCGCTGTACATATAGGCGACCGGATCGCCGGAATCGAGCACGGTGGCGCGCGACAGAATAAAGGCATCAAACTTGCCTGCCAGCGCGTCCGCTTCGATATGCGCATATTCACGCACCACCTGCTTTACGGTAAAACCGGCGGCAGTCAGCTGCTGCGCCAGATAGACCGCCACTTCCGGAAGCTCTGCGCGGTCACTGAAGGTCGCCAGAGTGATCTCCTGACCCGTCGGTTTTACCGCTGCAGTTGGGTTTGCCACTGGCTGGCGCAGCTGTGCCGCCCAGGGCAGCGCCGGGCCTAACAGCCCCTGCGCGATATCGGCGCGTTTCTCATAGACGTTATCCACCAGTTGCTGACGGTTAATCGCGTCACGCACTGCTGCACGCAGCGCCGGATCGCGGAACACGCCCTGACGGTTATTCAGATACAGCGTATTGGTGCGTGGCATCGGCACTTCATGGATCTGTTCGGGTTTCAGCAACGCCGCCTGCGAGACCGGCACGGCTTCGACCAGTTCGGCGCTGTCGGTGCGCAGCGCGGCGGCGCGTGCGGCGCCGTCCGGCACAAAGCTGACATCGATGCCGCTGGCGCGCGCTTTACCGCCCCAGTAGTGGTCAAAACGGTTTAAGGTGGCGCTGCTGGTGCCTTCGACTTTGCTCAGCACAAAGGGTCCGCTGCCATTGCCAATCGGATTGACTACGCCATTCGCGCCATAGGCTTTCGCCGCCAGGATCGCCAGCTGCGGGCTGGACAGGCGTTGCGGGATCAGCGGATCGGGTGTGGCGCTGGTGATCACCACCGCATGTTCGCCATCGGCGTTAATCTCCAGCGTTACCCCGTCGAGAATGCGCGGTTTCGGCGCGGCATGGGTGGCGGCGGTCAGTGAACGAACCACGGTTTCGGCGGTCAGTTTGCTGCCATCGTGGAACTGCACGTTGTCGCGCAGCTCAAAGCGCCAGCGGCGCTCATCCAGCTGCTGCCAGCGTGTGGCCAGCCCGGGTTGCGCTTCGCCCAGCGGGTCGAGGTTCACCAGCGTTTCGGCGGTCTGCCAGCGCGACAGTTTAAACGCATCGTCGCTCAGCGGGGTCAGACCGGAACGCGGGGGTTGCAGCATCGCCACGCGAATGCGCGCATCATCAGATTGGGTTTCTTGTTTTTCAGGTTCGTTAAAGCAGCCGCTAAGCAGCAGCGGCAGGCTCAGGAGCCACAGGGCGCGAGCTTTCATTTGTCTGTAATCCCTATACTTAATTTGCCAAAGGTAAACGTGGAATGGCGTCCAGCAGTCGCCGGGTTGCCAAATGTTGTGGGTGGCGCAACAGCTGTGGGGTGGGGGCGTCTTCGACGATTTCACCGTCATGCATCACCAGCACGCGCTGGCAGAGACGGCTGACCGGCGCTAAATCGTGAGATACCACCAGCAGGCCCATCTGTTGCTGGCTGGCGATGTCCGCCAGTAACTGGCTGATCTGCTGGCGCAGCGGCAGATCGAGACCGCTGACGGGTTCATCCGCCAGCAGAAAACGCGGTTGTACCGCCATCGCGCGTGCAATGGCGACGCGCTGTGCCTGGCCGCCGGAGAGACTGGCGCAGCGACGCGTCAGTAACTGGCTGTCGAGCTGCACCTGCTCCAGTGCCTGTTGTAATTGCTGCGACGTGGGCGGGACGCCGGTCAGCTGGCGCACCGGTTCGGCAATGGCGGCAGCGACGGTAAAACGCGGGTCCAGCGTGGTGCCCGGATCCTGAGCGATATATTGCACCTGACGGCGATACCAGCGCAGTGCACGCACGGGCGCGGGTCTGACCGGATGCTGCTGACACAAGACGTCACCCGCGCTGGCATCGAGCAGCCCCAGCATCAGTTTCAGCAGGGTCGATTTGCCGCTGCCGGACGCGCCAATCAGTGCCACACGCTCTGCGGGCAGCAACTGTAATGAGATGTTGTCGACGATCGGGCGTGACAGGCCGCGCGGCTGATAGCGTAGCTGGCGGGTTTCCAGCAGCGGGAGGCTGTGCATCAGGCGATCCCCCGCAGTAAGGGTGAATCCCGTTCCAGCAGCTGTTCCGCTGCCCGCGCCGCCTTCACCAGTCGCTGACTGGCAGTGTGCTGTGGCCGTAACAGCAGCTGGCTGATGGCGACGTCTTCCACCAGCCGACCCTCTGACATCACCAGCGCCCGGCGGCATAACTGCGCGGCCAGCACCAGATCGTGGGTGATAAACAGTAACGCAGGGGCGTCCGGACGTTGCAGCAGACGCTGAAAAGCAGCGATTACCGTTTGCTGCGTGGCGACATCCAGTGCGCTGGTAGGTTCATCCGCCACAATCAGCGGGCTGCGGCTGGCCAGCGCGAGGGCGATACAAACACGTTGCCGCTGGCCGCCAGAGAGTTCCGCTGGATAGCAGCGCAGTATCCGCGGCGCATCATCGAAACCCATCTCCACCAGCAGCGCCTGCGCTTCGTCGCTGGCCTGCTGGCGCGTTAGTGAGTGTTGTGCCCGCAGTGTCAGCGTGAGTTGTTTACCGACGTTCATCAGCGGATTCAGCGCGCTGGCTGCATCCTGAAAGATTAGTGCCGCACGTGTGCCTGCGTGACGCTGACCGACCGGGCGACGTACGACGGACTCGCCATTGATCTGCAATTCACCCGTCAGTGTCGCGTGAGCGGGCAGCGCACCGACAATCGCGCTGGCGGTCAGTGACTTACCGCAGCCCGATTCACCCAGCAGGCACACCGCTTCGCCACGCTGCAGCGAGAAACTGAGCTGATGCAGCCTGGTCTGCTGCTGGATCGCGAGATCGAGGTGGGTTAGCTGCAGGAGCTTGTCTGGTGTTGGCGAAAGTGAAGTCAGCATGGTGTCACAAAAATTATGTTCGTTATGTAATAACATAACATAATGTAAAAAGATGATGCAAAATGAGTTTTCAGATCAGCTTGCGCTGGGAGAGTTGTTACTCCTGTTTTTCATCCAGCAACTGCGCCAGCAGGTTGCGGTAACCCTGCAGAAGATCTTCGTCGACTTCATGTTCCAGTTTGCCGATCACCGTGGCGATAATCGTTTTGCTGGTGGTGGGTCTGCCTGCCTGCATCAGTTCGGTCATCACCGCGGCCAGCAGTTCTGCTTCGCGCGGCGCGCGCCAGGCCGGACTGTTAAAGTAGTCGGTGATATCACGACCCGCGCTGTGGGACGGTATACGCATGATAAACCTCCGAAAAAGCGCCATCGGTCACACAACGGCACACCGATGAGATCATAAACAGGACGCACAGAATGATGATTCGGGTAACCAGAACAGTAACCCGCCCCTTGCCAGACAGCTAAACAGGTGGTGATTTTTTAAACATAGAATGCAGGGCGGAGGTTGTCAGTAACATCATGAAATATTTTTTCACCCTGCGGCTGTACCCTGCGTGCTAAGCGGCTGGGGAAAATAAACCTTGCATCTGATTTCCCCCTGTGAGTAAATGCCTCGTCGGTTTGTTAAGCAGAGCCGAATATGCGAGCAGTTTTAGTAAAGCAGTCTTCAGTTCAAGCGTTATCTTAGATATCTCTTCTTCCTGACTCCTTCCTGAGTGCCTCATAAATTCTGTAGACAAACCATTTTGCCCTGTGTGGCTTGTAATTGAATGAAGGATAGACACATGTCTAACAAAATGACTGGTTTAGTAAAATGGTTCAACGCTGAGAAAGGCTTCGGCTTCATCTCTCCAGCTGACGGCAGCAAAGATGTGTTCGTACACTTCTCTGCTATCGCGACCGATGGTTTCAAAACCCTGGAAGAAGGCCAGCAGGTTTCTTTCACCATCGAAAACGGTCAGAAAGGCCCAGCTGCAGCTAACGTGACTGTTCTGTAAGTCACCGCTGAATGCTGATAAAAACCCGCTCCGGCGGGTTTTTTGGTTTTTAAAGCATAAAGCGATGTCATAAGCCGCACGGCAGGGCGCGACAGGTGCCAGCGCGCATCACGACAGTGAAAACCTCTGAAATTATTCGATTGCCAATATTTGTCACCCGTCACATTTTACAACTTGCTAGACTCTGCCTTCCGCACTCTGTTTGAGGCTCCGCGTTGTTCGCTATGGAATCCTGGAAGGTTAACCTTATCTCCATCTGGTTTGGCTGTTTTTTTACTGGCATGGCTATCAGTCAGATCCTGCCGTTTCTCCCCTTATATATTCAGCAGTTAGGCGTTGAGTCTCATCAGGCGTTGACCCTGTGGGCCGGGCTGACCTTTAGCGTCACCTTTCTGGTCTCGGCGATCGTATCGCCGATGTGGGGCAGTCTGGCCGATCGCAAAGGGCGCAAGCTGATGCTGCTACGCGCCTCGTTCGGCATGGGCGCGGTGATCTTTCTGCAGGCGTTTGTCACCCAGGCCTGGCAGTTACTGCTGTTGCGTGCACTGATGGGGCTGACATCGAGCTATATTCCGAATGCGCTGGCGCTGGTGGCGTCACAGGTGCCGCGTGAACGCAGTGGCTGGGCGCTGAGCACCGTCTCCACTGGGCAGATTTCCGGCGTGCTGGCCGGGCCGTTACTGGGTGGTTTACTGGCGGACTGGCTGGGGCTGCGCAGTGTGTTTTTAGTCACTTCCTGAATCGCCACGGATAATCTAGACACTTCCGAGCCGTTGATAATACTGGTTTTCATATTCTATCGGTGACATCTGAT
>NZ_CBFFRK010000111.1:0-14587 GCF_965644245.1 Erwinia sp. V71 | reverse complement strand
GCGGGCATCGTGAAAAGTCTATGTCAAAGAAAGAGTTATGTTCTCATAATTGACGATTAAATCGCACCTTCCTTAAGCTCCGCTCATCTTGCTGTTGCCTGTGCCTGCGCAATATAGCATTAAAGCACGCGAGTGGGGCAAAGGTGGACGAGAGTGCGCTGCAGAAGCCTTAATATTAGAAAGGGTTTGAAACCGCCAGATTCACATGATAGGATGCGCGCCATTAGCTGATGGCTTATAACTGTAAGGGTTATCGTCATCACCCGTACTGAACGGTGTCTGCACAGAATGACAAAATAGCAGGCGACAACAGACGGGATGCAACCAGATAAACTAAAGCAATATGTAGTAAATGTCGTAACCGCCGCAAGGCGGTTTTTTTCTGCCTGAAAAACGGTAAAGCAGGATGCTGGCGCCGTGCGCCAGCAGGTTATTACGTTGATTATTTGATGGTTTTGCTGAACGCGTCGACGCCAATCAGTGCACTGGCGACTTCTTCCGGGCTGAGCGCCGGGTTGAGATTTTTCAGCGTATCGCCGTCGCTGTTGGCCAGCGCGCCGATTTTCACCAGGTTCTCCCACGGCTCTTTATCCAGGTGCACTTCTGCCAGCGTGGTCGGCATGCCGATGCTGCGGTAGAAGCGGATATATTGCTCAATTTCTTCGTCCGGACGCTGCTCCAGTACCATCTGCGTCAGCGTGCCGTAAGCCACTTTCTCGCCATGGGTCAGGTGATGGATATCACCGTCAATGGCGGTAAAGCCGTTATGAATCGCATGCGCACCCGCCAGACCACCATTCTCAAAACCGAGGCCGGACAGCAGGGTATTGGCTTCCACCACGGCTTCCACCGCTGGCGTCACGCGTTTTTCCTGTACCGCTTTAAAGGCGCTGAAGCCCCAGGTGAGCAGTGTTTCTTCACAGGCCTGAGCAATCGCCATGCCGGCAATCGTCGGCGTGCCGCTGACCATTGATAAGCTGTGGGTACGCAGCACTGCCTGCGCTTCCACGTAGGTAGCGAGACCATCGGCAATACCGGAAGCAAACAGACGGGCAGGGGCCTGTGCGCAGACCCAGGTATCCACCAGCACCAGATCCGGGTTTTTATCGTAGAAACGGTAGCTTTCGAACACGCCTTTATCGCTATAGATCACCGACAGCGCGCTGCATGGCGCATCGGTGGAGGCAGTGGTCGGCACAATAATCACCGGCACTTTCAGCTCATCGGCCACCGCTTTAACGGTATCCAGCGTTTTACCCCCGCCGAGACCGACCACCATATCGGTGCCTTTGCTCCGGGCGATTTTGCTCAGGCGGCTGATTTCACCGACTGAGGCCTCGCCGTTAAATCTTTCGTAGCTGTACTCCACACCCGCTTCTTTCAGTGACTGCGTCGCCGTATCACCGACAATCTTCCACACCACATCGTCGGCGATCAGCAGGGCATGTTTGCCTTTGCTTTTGATTTGTTGACCCAGTTCCTTCAGAACACCCGCACCCTGAACATATTTTCCTGGGGAAGAAAAAATGAATCTGCTCATAAGCTTAGTCCTTATTTAGTGGATGGTTATCATGCTGTGGTTAATTAGTTTTCTAACTAATTATTTACCGCAAAACGAAGTGCGCGAAAAGCGAGCGTGTCTCAGACGCGGGTTTCATCGGGTGTTTTGTGAGCAGCGTCACGTTTTACGGTGGAGGGAGGTAGCAGGGCAGGGATGCGAGGGTGAAAGGCGGTGAATGATTGATCCCTGCATCGCCGATCCCGCTGATGGTCGTTGTAGTACCAGTGGACAGAAATAAAGCTGCGAGCTGATATGCAACTTTTTGCACAAAAATAGCGGGGTTCAGCTCTTTCCTGCTACTTTTAACCTTGCGTATAATCCGGTCTGAGAATTAGTTATGAGCCTAATAGTCAAGATCGGGAATTTCGTGTGAAGCTGCAACTGTTAATGGTAAGTGACGGGGCATACTGACGTGGCAAAAGAGAGTCCATACGCTCCGCGTGACTGGCAACCACATGAAAAACCGATGCTGCTGGGATCGCCATCGACACCGCTTCATCCCGGCCATAAACGCATCGCCTTCGGCCTGATTGGGCTGCTGATTTCCCTCACCGGCGCGCTGAGTAATGCGCTGGTTACCGCGAACCTGACCAACCTGCAGGGCACCTTCGGTGCTTACTCCAATGAGATCGCCTGGCTGCCTGCGGTGTATGTGATGGGCAACATCTCAATTAACTTACTGCTGGTGAAATTCCGCCAGCAGTTTGGCCTGCGTATTTTTACCGAAGCCTTCCTGGTGCTGTATGTGCTGGTGGCGTTTTTCCATCTGTTTGCCAACGATCTGAACTCGGCGATTGTGGTGCGGGCGGCGCACGGCATGGTCGGCGCGGCACTCAGCTCACTCGGCATCTATTACCAGATTCAGGCGTGGCCGGCGAAACACCGGCTGAAGGCACTGACGATTGGGATTTGTGCCTCACAGCTGGCGATCCCGCTGGCGCGGCTGTTCTCCACTGAACTGCTGCAGCTGGATGAGTGGCGCGGTCTGTACCTGTTTGAACTGGGGCTGGCGCTGGTCGCGCTCGGTTGCGTGCTGTTGCTGAAACTGCCGCCGGGCGACCGCCGTGAAGTGTTTGAGAAAAAAGATTTTCTCACCTTTATTCTGCTGGCACCAGGAATGGCGCTGATTTGTGGTGTGCTGTCGCTGGGACGCATCGACTGGTGGTTTACCACGCCGTGGCTCGGTATCTGTCTGGCGCTGGCGCTGGTGCTGATTGTGGCGGCGATAGTTATCGAGCATAACCGCAGTAATCCGCTGATTAATACGCGCTGGCTGGGCAGTGGCTCGATTGTACGTCTTGGCATCGTGATGATTATGATGCGCATTATGCTGGCGGAACAGAATACCGGCGCGATTGGCTTCCTGCAGCAGATTGGCCTGCAGAATGACCAGATGCGGCAGCTGGCGCTGGCGATTATCGCCGGTATCGTGCTCGGCATTGTCGCCAGTGCGCTGACGATTAAACCCGGCAAACTGAACTGGCCGATTGTCACGTCGCTAATCATTATGATGGTGGCCTCGCTGATGGATGCGCAGTCTAACCCGCTGACTCGCCCGGAAAATATGCTGCTCAGCCAGTTTCTGCTCGGTTTCAGCAGCGCCTTTTTCCTTGCCCCGGCGATGCTTATCGGCATTGGCGGCGTGGTAACAAAACCGCAAAATCTGGTCAGCTTTGTGGTGCTGTTTGGTATGAGCCAGAACCTGGGGGGATTGGTTGGCGCGGCGATCCTCGGCACCTTCCAGACCTGGCGCGAAAAATATCACTCCAGCCTGCTGGGCGATCAGCTGTCACTGCTCGATCCTAACGTGACGGATCGCCTCAGCCAGTACAGCACACTGTTTAGTAGCTATATCGGCGACAGCGCGCTGCTCAGCGCCCAGAGTACCTCGCAGTTGCAGTCGGTCGCCACCCTGCAGGCCAACGTGCTGGCGTATAACGACACCTATTTACTCACTGCCGCGATGGCGCTGGTCACCCTGATGTGGGTACTGTGGCGCTTAAGCCGGCAGCGTTTTGTTAACTGGCGGCAGGCGCAACGTGATGCGCTGGCTGCCTCTTCATCTTCCGCATCAGGTACGGAGCAATAATGAGTCAACAGGAGCAGGTCCAGGCCTCCGAACGTGAGAGAAATAATAAGCTGCGCATTCTGTCGATTGCCGTCGGCAGTGGTATCGCCATTGTCGGTGTACTGGTGATCCTGTACGCCTGGCAGTTGTGGCCGTTTACCAGCAGCGCCCAGAGTACCGAGAATGCGTATGTACGCGGGCAGATCACCTTTATCAGCCCGCAGGTCAGTGGCTATATCACTGCAGTAGAGGTGCAGGATTTTCAGCCAGTGCATCAGGGCGATGTGCTGATGACCATTGACGACCGCATCTACCGCCAGCGAGTGCACCAGGCACAGGCGCAGCTCGATATGAAGAAGGCGACACTGGCCAACAACCTGCAACAACGACGCAGTGCGGAAGCGGTGATCGTGCGTAACCAGGCGGCGCTGAGCAATGCCAAAGCGCAGGCCGTGAAAAGCGGGCTGGATCTGAAGCGGGTGGAAAACCTGGTGGGTGACGGTTCACTGTCGCAGCGCGAGCGCGATGCGTCACGCGCCAGCAACAGCCAGATGGAAACCAATGTGCAGCAGGCACAGGCGACGCTGGATGTTTCACGCCAGGATCTGCAAACCGTGATTATCAACCGCGCCTCGCTGGAGGCGGATGTCGCTAATGCGCAGGCGGCGCTGGAGCTGGCGCAGATCGATCTGCATAACACACGCATTATTGCCCCGCGTGACGGCCAGCTGGGACAGATTTCGGTGCGTCAGGGCGCGTATGTCAGCGCCGGCACGCGCCTGACGTCGCTGGTGCCGGAGCAGATGTGGGTGGTGGCAAATATGAAAGAGACGCAGATGGCGCGGATTAAACCGGGTCTGCCCGCGTCGTTCCGCGTCGATGCCCTGGATGGCGCGCGCTTTGACGGCGAAGTGGAGTATATCTCGCCCGCAGCGGGTTCTGAGTTCAGCGCCATTTCGCCGGATAACGCCACCGGCAACTTCGTCAAAATCGCCCAGCGTATTCCGGTGCGGATAAAAATCACCAGTGCAGAGACCCAGCGCCTGCGCCCGGGGATGTCGGTGGAAGTGACCATTGAGACCCGTGACACCGCGAAGGAGAAGCAGTAATGCGCTGGCAACCGACACTCTGTGCGCTGTTACTGCCACTGATGCTGGCGGGTTGCGCCACGCAGGTGAGCAAAGCGCCGTCATCGTTGCTGATTACGCCGCAGTGGCGTGATCAGGTTGGGCCTGCCGCCGCGCCAGAGGCGCAGTGGTGGCAGGCATTTCACGATCCGCAACTGAACCAGCTGGTTCAGCAGGCGCTGCGCAATAACCCGGATATCCTCACGGCGCGTTCGCGTGTCGATCAGTATCGTGCGCAGTTGCGCGCGGCTGATGGCAGCAACTACCCGACGCTGGATGCCGGCGTCACCGCTAACCGGGCGCAAACCCTGTCGTATGTTACCGGGCTGCCGTATACCCATACCGCGTTTCAGGGACTGCTGCAGTCAAACTATGAGGTGGATTTGTGGGGCGCGCGCAGCAGCAGTATCGATGCGGCACAATACTCTCTCGAAGCCCAGCAGGCGGCCGCTTCGGCCGCTGAGCTGACGGTCGCCAGTTCGGTAGCGGCGGGTTATCTGACGCTGTGCGCACTGGATGAACAGCTGCGTGTGACCGAAGCGACGCTGGCGTCGCGTGAGGATTCGTTACGGCTGGCGCAGCGGCAGTATGAAACCGGCTACAGTTCGCGGCTGGAGTGGCTGCAGTCGTCATCGGAATACCAGACCGCCAAAGCGCAGATCCCGCAATTGCAGCATCAAATCACGCAGCAGGAGAATGCGCTGAGTATTCTGGTGGGGATGAATCCACGTCAGATTGCCCGCTCGTCGCGCTTTGAGCATATTGCGCCGCAGCAGCTGCCTGCACTGTTGCCATCACAACTGCTGCAGCGTCGCCCGGATATTGTGCAGGCTGAACGCCAGCTGCTGGCAGCGGACAGCTCACTGCAGTCATCACGGGCGAAGCTGCTGCCGTCACTTAACCTGACGGCATCCGGCACCATGCAGAGTTCAGTGCTGCATGAACTGGTGGATAACCCGTTCCGCTTGTGGAGCATTGGCGGCAGTGTGCTGGCGCCACTGCTGAATCGCGAAGCACTGACGGCGCAGGTGGATGTGTCGATGGCATCGCGTAATCAGGCGCTGTACAACTACGAAAAAGTGGTGCGCAACGCTTTCAGCGAAGTGAATACCGCGGTGGATGCCATCCAGCGTACTGGCGAGCAGCTACAGGAGCGGGAACAGCAGCAGCAGGTGCTGAGCGATGCCCTGCGTATCGCGCGGAATCGTTATCAGAATGGTTATGCTTCGTATCTGGATGAGCTGGATGCGCAACGCACGCTGTTTACCACCCAGCTTACCGTGGTGCAGCTGAAGAACAGTCTGTTGCTGGCGCAGGTCGATCTTTATCGCGCGCTGGGCGGTGGCTGGCAGCCAGAACCGGAGCATCCTTGATCACCTGAATTGCGCCTTCCCCCATGACATGGTGCAAGGCTGGGGGAGCCGTGAGCACGGAGCTGGCATTTCCCCCACCCAGACCCTCCCACACGAAGCGGAGGAGGGGGTAAACCCCAGGGCAACCTCACACTTCTCACCGGACGGGCTGGTTAAAATGTGATCGCACCAGCTAAAACTGTCATCTCATCTTGTATGGTAGTAAACCCAGCGCTAGCTTTTCCCTGTACCCATAACAACGTTGCCGCTCTGCGGTATCACAACGAGGTTGCCATGATTAATCGTGCGCAGGAAAAGCCCATCGGGCTGAAAAATATGCTGGCGTATGGCGGTGGGGACGTTTTCGGGGGCGGCAGCTTTGCCGTTCTTGGTCTCTGGTTAATGTTCTTCTATACCACTTATGGCGGATTAAGTCCCGCCGAAGCGGGGGCGGTCATCGCCATCGCCCGTCTGCTGGATGCGTTTTTCGATCCGCTGATGGGTTATGTCACCGATAACTTCTGGCGCACGCGGCTCGGGCAGCGCTTTGGCCGTCGTGGCTTTTTCTTCCTGCTCGGTGCGCCGCTGGTGTTTATCAGTTACGTGGTGATGTGGATCAGCGATATGGGATTTGGCTACTATCTGGCGACCTATATTCTGTTCTATGCCGCCTACACGCTGGTGATTGTGCCGTATGAAACACTGGCGGCGGAGATGACCCATGACTTCCGCGTGCGTTCGCGACTGACCGGTGTGCGGATGTTCTTCTCGATGGGCGCAGGCATTCTGGCGGCGTGGCTGCCGGGTGCGATAATCGCGCTGCTCGGTGAAGATGCCTCTTCATCGTTCCTGTATATGGGCATTATCTTCGCCACCCTGTTCGCGATTGTGATTGTCTGCCTGTATCTGTTCACCTGGGAACGGCCGATTGCACTGGAGCAGCAGGCGCCAAAAGTGGCGTTCCGCCGCGATATGCGCGCGCTGTTCCGTTCGCTGCTTTCCACCCTGAAAGTGCGCACCTTCCGCCAGCATGTGGGCATGTATCTCGGCGCGTATGTGGCGCTGGATGTTCTCGGTGCGGTGCTGGCGTACTACATCATTTTTGTTCTCGGTCACAGCACCGTCGACGCGGCTAACGGTATGACTTTTATGTCGATCGTGCAGTTCTTCTGCATCGCGGCATGGATACCGCTGTGTATTCATATCGGCAATGGCGCGGCGTACAAGCTGGCGCAGTTCTTTATGCTGTCGAGCGTGGCGCTGTTTATCAGTATTTATGCCTTTGAACTGCCGTCGACCTTATGGCTGGTGTGGCTGGCGGCGCTGATTATGGGCATGGGACGCTCCGGCACCCAGTATGTCTGCTGGAATATCTACAGCTTTATTCCCGATGTCGATGAGATGCTCACCGGCCAGCGCCGTGAAGGTATTTTCGCCGGAGTGATGACCTTCGTGCGCAAAGCGGTACAGGCTGCGGCGCTGTTTATTGTCGGCATGGTGCTGCAGGCGTATGGCTTTGCCGGTAAAGGTGTGGCGCAGCAACCACCGGAAGCGATTCATGGCATTGCGCTGGTGTTTGGCGTCGGTGAGGTACTGTTTCTGGCGATCGGTGTGTTCAGCTCGCTGCGCTTCAGTCTTAACCGCCATAACCATGCGCTGCTGATCGGTGAAATCCAGCGGCGTAAACAGGGCGGCTCACCGGCGGCGGTGACGCCAGAGGCAAAAGCCGTCGCCGAGACGCTGACCGGCTGGCCATACCATCAGCTGTGGGGCAATAACGACATTCTGCGTCACATTGACCCGCAACCTTCCACTCCAGAGATGCAACGAGAGATTAAACATGACGCGAATAGCCTTTGATGAGATGAAGTCCACGATTGAACGTGCGTTGCTGAATGCCGGAATGGCACCGCCGCAGGCAGCCATTTGTGCTCAGGTGCATACCGAATCCAGCTGCGATGGCATCTATTCACACGGGCTGAACCGCGTGGCGCGCTTTGTTGATTATCTGCAGAAAGGCTGGGTGCGGGCGGATGCGCAGGCGGAGAAAGTGAAAGCGCTGTCGGTTATTGAAATCTGGGACGGCCAGCAGGGGCCTGGCGTCACCAATGCGCTGCTGGCGGTGGATCGCGCCATGGCGCTGGCACGTGAGCATGGCATGGGACTGGTGGCGATGCGCAACAGTACGCACTGGATGCGTGGTGGCACCTACGGCTGGCGGGCGGCAGAGCAGGGGATGGCGGCGATCTGCTGGACCAACACCGAATCCTGTATGCCAGCCTGGGGCGGTAAGGATTCCCGTATCGGCAATAACCCGTTTGTGATGGCAGTCCCCGCCACGTCAGGGCCGCTGGTACTGGATATGGCGATGTCGCAATACTCTTACGGCAGGCTGGAGGTAACGCGACTAAAAGGTGAACAACTGCCGTATGCCGGTGGTTTCGACCAGCAGGGTCATCTCACTGCGGATCCTGGCCTGATTGAGGCGTCGCGCCGCATTCTGCCGACCGGCTACTGGAAAGGTTCCGGGCTGGCGATCCTGCTGGATGCGATGGCGGCGCTGCTCTCGGCAGGCAACGCCACGCCGCAGATTGATAACATTGGTCGCGGCAGCTGCACCGGGGCGAGCCAGATCTTTATGGTGTTTGATCCGGCACAGCTGGGTGGCAGCGAATTCACCACGCAGATGGCTAACAGCATTGCTGATTATGGAAGGTGCGATTTAATCATTCAAAGTTCTGTTCATGACTACAATGATTGCCGTTCATCTATCGTTTTCAGTGTTTTGGGCGGTTCTTTGTTCATTTACCATACGATGACAGGACGAAAAAATGGTTCCCATCGAATTAATCGCACCTTCCTTATGTTAACAGTTCTGAACCGGCGGAAGGCGTGAGATCGGTGACATGGCCAGGGCAACGTCAGCGCATCACGCGCGAGGAGAATTTACGTCAGGGCATTCCGGTGGATGACGGGGTGTGGCAACAGGTGGTGCAACTGGCAACCCGTTAACAGTGAACAGGCGCGGCGACGCGCCTGTTCTCAGGATTGGTTTACGCGTGTGGTTACTGCATAATAAGCCATCCAAATCACAATAATAATCATTTCTGCCTGATGACTATCGACGTTACTTCCGGTGCCCGACGCCGGTTTCTGCAGTTAATGGCATTGTCGCCGCTGATGTTTTCCTCACTCACCCGGGCTGAACAAATCGATCTGTCACGCATTATCGTGCTGGAGTGGCGGCCGGTAGAACTGCTGATGGCACTGGGTGTCGCCCCGATGGCGATTGCCGATATTCCTGGCTACCACCGCTGGCTGGTGGAACCCGTGCTGCCGGAAAATGTGCTGGATGTCGGCCTGCGCACGGAACCTAATCTTGAACTGATGATGCGCCTGAAGCCGTCGCTGATTATGCGCTCCAACGGCTATGGCCCGACGGCGGAATCACTGCGCCCGATAGCGCCGGTGTGGGGTGGCGATTTTACCGATGGAAAATCTGCGCCGCTCACGCTGTTGCGGCGGGACCTGTTGCGTCTCGGCGAGCGGCTGAACCGCCAGCCGCAGGCGGCGCAGCATCTGCAGATGATGGATGCGCAGTTTCGCCAGCACCGGCAGAACCTTGCAGCGTTCCGTGAGGAAAAGCTGATGATTTTCTCTTTCCTCGACAGTCGCCGGGTGATGATGTTTGGCGACAGCAGCCTGTTTGCTAACGGCATGGCGGAAATTGGCCTGCAAAACGGCTGGCAGGGTAAGGTCAGCCCGTGGGGCACCACTATTGTCGGTATCGAAACGCTGGCGCAGGTGAAGAATGTGCGCGCCATCGGCCTGATGCATGGCGCTAACGACCCGGCAAGAGAGCTGACCCGTTCTGATCTATGGCGCAGTATTCCTTTCGTGCGTGAACAGAAATTACATTTGCTGCCAGCGATCTGGTTTTATGGCGGTAGCTATTCGGTGCTGCGTTTTTGCCGCCTGCTGGAACAGACGCTGCTGGAGAACGCATGAAATCGCTGATTTTACCTCTGCTGCTGCTGGCGGCCATGTTGCTGACCGTAGCGAATTTCCATGCGCAGCTGGCGCTGCCGCTGTGGCGCAGTGCGCTGTTTACCCCGGACGAACATGACGTTAACCAGATGCTGGTGCATTTCAGTCTGCTGCCGCGCACGCTGCTGGCGCTGCTGGTCGGTGCCGGACTGGGACTCGCCGGGACGCTGTTCCAGCAAATCCTGCGTAATCCGCTGGCGGAACCATCCACGCTTGGCGTGGCGGCAGGCGCACAGCTGGGGATGAGCCTGGCGATACTGTATGCCGCCAGCTGGGGCGAAACTGGTCAGCAACTGGCGGCGCTGGCGGGGGCGATTGCGGTAGGTGGCGTGGTGATGCTGGTTGCCAGCGGCAAACGGATGTCACCAGTGACGCTGATCCTGACCGGGCTGATGGTGGGGATGTATTGCGGCGCACTGAAGAACCTGCTGGCGCTGTTTAATAATGATCGGCTGCAGAGTCTGTTCCTCTGGAGCAGCGGCATGCTGAACCAGAATGACTGGAGCCAGGTGAATTTCCTCTGGCCACGGTTGTTAATCGCACTGGTGCTGATTGTGCTGATGATCCGCCCGCTGAACCTGCTGGGACTCGATGATGGCGTGGTGCGCAATCTGGGAATGCGGCTGGCGCTGGTACGCTTTAGCGGCCTGATGCTGGCGGTGGTGATTAGCGCCATGCTGGTGAGCGCCGCTGGCGTGATCGGTTTTATCGGCCTGTTTGCGCCGATTATGGCGAAACTGCTGGGCGCGCGGCGTCTGGCGGCGCGCTTACTGCTGTCGGCGCTGCTCGGTGCAGTGTTGTTGTTACTGAGCGACCAGGCGGTGATTGCGCTGGCGCGGGTGTGGGTGGAATTACCTACCGGTGCGCTGACCGCGCTGGCGGGGGCACCGCTGATGCTGTGGCTGTTGTCACGTCTTCGTCACCGCCAGATTGCCAGCAGTGATAATCGTCATGCGCTGATGGCGGAAAGGGTACTAAGCCCGCGTTTGATCGGCGCGATAGTGCTGTGTCTGCTGCTGATGGTGTTGCTGGCGCTGTTTGCCGGTGACCGGCAGAGCCTGTGGATTGATACTCATGCGGTACTGCAGTTCCGCTGGCCGCGGGTACTGGCGGCGCTGGCGACGGGCGCGATGCTGGCGGCGGCAGGGACGCTGGTGCAGCGTATGACGGGCAATCCGATGGCCAGCCCGGAAGTGCTGGGTGTCAGTACCGGCGCTGCCTGCGCCATTGTGTTGCTGATGTTCTTTATCCCCGGTGATGTCAGCGCGTTGCAGTTTCCGGCGGGCTGTGTCGGTGCCGCGCTGACACTGTTACTGATTTTGCTGATGGCGCAGCGCGGCGGGCTATCGGCAACGCGGATGCTGCTGACCGGGGTGGCACTAAGCACGGTGTTTGGCACTTTCCTGACGCTGTTTCTGGTCAGTGGCGATCCGCGTACGACCGAGGTGCTGAGCTGGTTATCAGGGTCGACCTATCAGGTCACGGCAGGGCAGGCGAGCTGGACGGCGGCGCTGGCACTGTTGTTACTGTTGCTGACACCGTTGCTGGCGCGCTGGCTGACCATTCTGCCATTGGGTGGGGTAACGGCGCAGTCGACCGGCGTGCCGGTTAACCGGGCGCGAATCGTGATTCTGCTGCTGGCGGCGGCACTGATCGCTGCCGCGACGCTGTGCATTGGCCCGCTGAGTTTTGTCGGACTGATGGCGCCGCATCTGGCGCGGATGGCCGGTTTCCGCCGCGCATTGCCGCGACTGCTGGTGGCGATTCTGGCCGGGGCAGGGCTGATGCTGCTGGCGGATGCGCTGGGGCGGGTGCTGATATTCCCGTATCAAATCCCCGCGGGCCTGCTGTCGACCTTCCTTGGCGCACCATGGTTTATCTGGTTACTGCGCCGCGCATAGGTCTGCGACACGGGTTGAACTATTTTGTAAAGAGGCTGTCACCGGATGTAATTTTCTCTTGCAAATGTGAGGATGCTAAGGATAATCGCAAATCTCAATAATAATGATTATCACTTAGTCTCCAGGAACACACAGATGCATAGCTCCCCGATTGCTACCAGCAAGTTTAAACCGACTTTGCTGGCGATGATGATTAGCGCAGCGGCCTGTCCGGCATTTGCCGCGACAGAAACCGATAACACAGCAACTGACACCAGTAAGCAGAATGAGTCAACCATGACGGTAGTGGCACCGGCAGGCAGTGACTTTAAACCAGGCGGCGACGAACTGGTTCCGGCTTATCTGGATGGTCAGGTGATTAATGGTGGCCGTATGGGGATGCTCGGCCAGCAAAACGCCATGGATGTGCCGTTTAATGTGGTGGGATACAGCTCTAAGCTGATTGAAGACCAGCAGGCGAAAACCATTGCGGATGTGGTGCGTAATGATGCGTCTGTGCAGAATGTTCAGGGTTTCGGTAGTTATGCTCAGAATTACCGAATTCGTGGTTTTGATCTTTACGGTGATGATATGACTCTGGGCGGCCTGCCGGGTGTAATGCCACGCCAGATTATCGCTGCAAATATCATTGATCGTGTCGAAGTGTTTAAAGGTACCAACGCCTTAATGAATGGTTCATCAACAACAGCTGTTGGTGGCATGATCAATCTTGAGCCAAAACATGCGGATGATGTACCGTTAACGCGTGTCGGTGTTGATACACATCGTCTTCGCAAGTGGGTGTCTCAGTGGATGCAGGGCGCCGTTTTGGTGATGATAACCAGTTCGGTGTCCGTGTGAACCTGCTTAATCGTGAAGGGGAAACCGCAGTAGATGATGCAAAACGTCGTGCTACTGTTGCTGCTATTGGACTTGATTACCGTGGCGATAATCTGCGCACCTCACTCGATATGGGATACCAAAAGCAGACTGTTCATGGTGGTCGCCAGGGTGTAAATATCTACTCGGCTGATTTTATTCCAGAGGTTCCTTCTGCTACACATAATACCGGGCAGAAATGGGCTTACAGCGATATTGAAAGTAAGTTTGCTATGTTGCGTGGCGAATTTGATATTGCACAAAACTGGACTCTGTATGGTGGGGTTGGTGGGCAATACTCTCAGGAGTATGGTGCTTATGGTACTCCTGCTGTTAGTGCAACTGATGGTACAGCAAGCATTTATCGTATGGATGTAAACAGTACCTATGATGGTGCAAGTGGAATGTTTGGTGTTCGCGGCAAGTTTGACACTGGTCCAATTAACCACAATGTTAACTTTGGCTATTCAGCATACCGAATCCGCTTTAAGTCTGCTTTTGATACATCCACTCCTGTTACTACAAATATCTATGACACACAAGATATCTCCACACCTGAATTAGATGGGTTCTATGGCAGTGGTGGTGATCTTGACGCTCCACGAGTGAAAGAGCGTACACGTTCACAAGGTATTTTGCTGAGTGATACTTTGGGAATGCTGGATGACAAGGTACTGATAACTCTCGGTGCCCGTCATCAAAAAATCGTCTACGGTGCATACGACTATGGCACTCAAGCAGAAACAGCCAATTCCAGTTTCGAGAAAAGTGGCTGGTCGCCAGCATATGGCTTAGTAGTAAAACCTTGGGAGCATGTTTCTCTGTATGCTAACCATATTGAGTCACTGCAAAAAGGGTTTATAGCACCTACGGGTACAGCCAACTATGGCAGTAGTACAGATATTATCCACTCTAAACAAAATGAAGTTGGTGTAAAAGTCGACTACCAACGTGTGGGTGGTTCACTGGCATTATTTGAGATTAAAAAGCCTTCGGCGTTTGTGAATGCTGACAATGTTTATGCGTTAAACGGTGAACAACGCCATCGCGGTATTGAATTGAACGTATTCGGTGAACCTGTTCTGGGACTGCGACTGAACGGAAGTGCGACCTGGATTAATGCTCAGCTTACCAAAACGCAAGATGGAACTAATGATGGCAACAGCCCGATTGGTGTTCCTGCTTACAATTTTGTTCTGGGCGCAGAATATGATATCCAGCCAGTTGAAGGTCTGACTGCGACGGCATTGGTTAACCATAATGGTGCTCAATACGTGAATGCAACCAACACTCGCAAAATTGATAGCTACACGACACTGGATCTGGGTGTTCGTTACAGCATGAAGATGAATGACAACGATATGGTATGGCGCGTTGGTGTGGATAACGTAACTAATGAGAAGTATTGGTCAAATGTGGAAAGCAATGGCTACTACATCTACCAGGGCGACCCACGTACTCTGAAAGTCTCCATGACCTACGATTTCTAAGTACGTCCACCGGACAGTCCCTTCCCCCGCGAGCGGGGGAAGGTCAGGATGGGGAAACCAGCGACTGCGTTCTCAAACCGTTGCTCCCCCACCCCAGCCCTCCCCCACGTGTACGGTCCGGGGACATTGCAGACAGGTGTTCGGGGACATGGTGAACACTTTTTAACATCCTTTACCCATGGT